>NZ_JBUYUZ010000004.1:0-32988 GCF_055232035.1 Nocardia sp. Tas62D01 | reverse complement strand
CGATCACGTCCTACCCGTACGCCCGCGCGGACGGCACGGTCGCCGGTGAGGTCGTCCGCCAGGAAGCCGATTTCGAGCGTGGCCGCGACAAGCAGTTCCACCAGCGCCGCTGGGATCCCCAGACGGGCCGCATGGAGAAGGGCGGGTTCGAGCCGATCCCGTTCCAGCTCCCGCTCGTGCTCGACGCGATCCGCAACGGGAAGACGATCGCGGTCTGCGAGGGCGAGAAGGACGTCATCGCCGCTGAATCCGCTGGTCTGACCGCGACCACCAACGCCGGTGGCGCGTCAGCGTGGAGTGCTGAGCACGCCAAATGGCTGCGCGGTGCGCGCACGGTCGTGATCGTCGCCGACCGCGACACCGCCGGATATCGCCGCGCCGAGCGGGTCATGGGCAGCCTCGTCGGCCTGGTCGAGCGGGTGCGGGTCGTCCAGGCACTGACCGGCAAGGACCTGCACGACCACCTCCAGTGCGGACACGAGATCGCCGAGCTGGAGCCGATCCCGCACCTGGACCCCTTCACCCCCGGCCGGGCCGCCGCGCCCGCGCCGACCACCCCGATTCCCGCAGCCGAGACCCAGACCGTCTCGGCTGCTTCGTCTGTCAGCCCTGCAACACCTGGAGGAAACCTCATGGCCGAACATCACCTCGTCCCGCAGCTGCATGATCACGCGCCGGATCAGACCCCTGACATCGACCACATGGGCGCGCATTGGCAGCGGTTCATGCAGATGCTGATGGGTCAGCTGCTCGCCTACGCCCAAAAGGTCGCTATCGCCCGCCGCGCCGCCGCCGAGACGTTGGCCGCCCGCGACGAGGACGAACGGCGTGAGGCCGCTGCCCGTGAGGCCGCTGAGCGCGTAGCCGTCGAGGCCCGCCTGCAGAAGATGCGCCAGGCCGGATGGAACAACTCCACCCGCTCACAGATCGCGGCCGCGGTCCGTGACGCGGCGGCATGGGCCCCGGATTCCCAGCTCGCCCAGGACACCATGAGCGAGCTGGTCGGCCACATCCACACCCGGTGGGGTCTGCGTCTGGATGTGGAGTCCGGTGAGGTCCATGTCGATGCTCCCGCCGAGCTCAGCGGTGCGCTCGCGGCCGCCGAAACCGAACGCGCCGCAGCGTCGCGGCTGCGTACCGCCTCCGCCCGTATGGCGCAGGTCGTCGCCTCGGTCGAGGGGTTGGAGGAATCCGAGCGCCGGCAGATCTATGCCGAGATCCAGTCGTGGCGGGAGAACCCCACCGCCCGCCAGCTCGAGCAGCTGGGCAGCGCGCTGTCGGCGAAGAAGATCGACGAGAAGACGCGCACCCGGATCCGGTTTGTGGCCGGGTATTTGGGGCCGGATGTGACGATGCCGCTCGATCAGCTCGGCGTCGTCGCCGCGGTTTCCCCGACCACCGAACTGCGTCGGCTCGATGAGCCGCTGGTTGACCCGGGTGAGGAGGCCAAGCCGCGTATCGATGCGCTGCTGCTGACCTTTCAGGACCGGTTGCGCCACGGCCTGGACACCACCGCGGTGACCCAGGAGCTGGGCCGGGCCGTCGCGCTGATGACCGAGGAAGACCGCGAAATCGCCCGCAACCGTGGCAGCGAGGTCCGCGCGAACCCCGGCGGCGAATTCAAGCCGTTGTGGCCTGATCACGTCGACCGCGAGGACCTGGCCGCGAGCGTGCGCATGTACGCCGCGCTGGCGCCGGAAGCCGAGCGTCAGGCCGTCCTCGCGGGCGATATGGACGCGGCGGCGGCCGCGCAGCTGCGCAAGCAGGTCAGCGTGCACCGCAATCGCATCGACACAGCCCTGAAGAAGGGCCTCGGGCTGCACGATCTCGAACGCGACCAGATCGTCGCGGTCCTCGCGGACGTGGACGCTGGGGTCACGATCGTGCCGGAAATGCTGTTCGCCGCAGAGCGGTACGCGGCAGCAGTCGACGCGGGCCGCGCCGACGATATCGCCGCCACGACCTCCCAGACCCACCGACGCCAGCTCGACTCGATCCTGAGCACCGGGTCCGTGCCACCAGCAGCGGTGCGCCAGACCACCGATGATGTCACCCGGGTATTCCAGGTCCAGACACAGCTCGCGGCCGGGCACATCAACCTGGCCGAGTACGAACAGCGCGGCAGCGATGTGCGCTTGGACGCCTCCCTGGCCCGTGCGGGCGTGCCCGAACCGATCCGCAACAGCGTGCGCAACCACCTCGACCGCGCGGCGGGAGAGTGCGCCATCACCGGCAAGCAAGCCACCCGTATCGCCGACCGCTGGTCGCAACGGTCGGAGCGGGTCGCCGCCGAACGCACCTCGCCGCAACCCGGCTACGACAGCCCGCAGCGCCGTGAGGGCCTGGAACAGACGCTGCGGGCAGCGGGTCTGGATGACGACCAGATCGCCCAGCGCATGGCCGCCGACTCCGGGCACGCCAAACCACCATCGGCAGCGGTACGCGGCGCCGGTCAAGGCAAGCAACGCACCACCCAGCAAGGCGCGGGTGTACGACGCACCCACCACCGGGGCAACGGCCGAGGCCCCGAACACGGTCTCGGCCGGTGAGGTCTTCCCCGCGATGACCACTGTGCACGAACCCGAGCAGCCCGACACCTATCCCTGGATGGCTGCACCCGCACACCTGAAGACCCGCCGCCAGCTGCGTGCGGCGGGTCTTCGCCCCAACGGGCAAGCACCAGTCGCCCAGATGGAACACAAGCGCTACGGCCGCCGGTTGGTGGCCTTCCTGTTCGACACCGCGACGGCGGCGCCGAAACGCACCGCGAGCCGCGCGCAACTCGAAGCCGTCGCCAAAGCAGTCCGCGGGCACCAAGCCCGCGCGGCCGAACGCCGCGGAATCCCTCGCGCCGAGCTGCACCACGAGAACGATCCAGGCCCCAGCTGGGCCGAATCAGCCGAATCCCACACCCACCTCTCACAGGGAGAAAACCGCATGTCCGACACCGCATCCGAGCTCTCACAGATCCGTTCCGAGGTCGACGCACTTGATGCGCCACAGCTCGGCGTAGCGACCGGGCACGGTCAGCGCATCGCGCATCTGCTCGCGGTCGTCGCGGTCAACCAGGCCCGCCACCGAGACGACCGCCTCGCCAGGGCTGTGGAGGCCGCCGAGGCCAGCGGTCCCGACGCTGTCGCCGAACTCATCCGCAAATCCCAGGAAACCCAGGCCCGCGCCGAGGCCCGCATAGAGACGATCCCGTGGCACAACCAGGCGGCTACCGCCGCCACGCTGGCCGATGCCGTGCTCTGGCACCACAACTCCGAGATCGCCGCGCAACGCCTGGCCCGGCTCACCCACACCTACGCCCAGCAGTGGGGCGTGCTCATCGACGCCGAACAGTTCAGCGTTGATATCGACCCGCACTTCGATGCGGCTGACGCGCAGGACCACGCCGAAGCGTGGCGTCTGTGGGAGCGAGAGTCCGCCGTGATCGACATCGTCTCCGCCATGCCGCTGACCGACACCGCGAAAAGCGCGGTCAACGAAGCGATCTCGGCATGGCGCGGTATCGGTATCAGCCCGGTCGATCCGCGGGCGCATCTGCACGATGAGGCCACACGGCGCGAACAGTTGGGCATCGACCTGGCGGCGGCGAAGCTGACCGGCGCCGACCGTGCCTGTGTCGAGTTCGTCGTCGACTATCTGCGTGGGGACACCTCGCAGGTCGACCTGCTCAACAGTCCGGTGTTCGTCGACCCGGGCGAGGAAGCGCGCGGGCGGGTGCCGCGCCTGCTGGAGACCTTCGCGCACAACCCGAAAGCGGCGAAGCTGGTGGGCGAGGAGATCGCGGTCATGACCGTCGCCGATCAGGATCGGGTCCGCCAGGCTGGACGCGAGATCGCCGCCGGGCGTGAGGTCGATTTCGCGGTGTGGCCGGGCTACATCGACCGCTACGACCTCGCCGAAGACCTCACCAACTACGCCGCCGACTTCGCTGAGCTGCGCGAGATGGCCGACTACCTCGCCGACGGCAGCATGACCGACGAGGAGCGCCAGCGCCTGGGCGCGGTCGTCAGCTATGGCGGCACGATGGCCGTCACCGACGACGTCAACGGCCGGATCACCCGCATCGCCGAACAGCGCGAGCAGCTGCGCGCGAAGATCCTCGACGGCAAAGGGTTGGCCGCGATGGAACGAGCCCACCTGATCTCCGTCATCGACGACGTCGACGCCGGGCGCATCCCCAGCCATAAGGATCTGCCGGAACTGCTGTTCGCCGACGAGCGCAGCAAAGCCGACGCCGATGTCGACCGCATCGGCAAACCCGCAGCGCGGCTCTCGAACGCGACCCGCGAGGCGATCACCCAGCGCATCGAGGCCACCGACGTCGAGGTCAGCCACCGCACCCGCGCAGGCGACAACCTCACGTTCGCGGCGTCCTCGATCTCGGACTCGATCTACAGCGTGGCCTGCGGCGCCCGCGGTATGGGTGTCGAATACGAGCGCAAGTCCTACGCCGACAAACACGCCAGACTGGGCCAGGCCCTCGTCAAGGCGGGCGTCGACGAGGCGGTACGGACCGAGATCCGCGAGCTCGTCGACGACCGCGCCCGCCAGGCCGGAGTGCTCGGCACGGCCGCCGCGCAGCGCGAACAGCAGTGGCAGGCCAAGACCGACTGCATCAGCGAAGCCCGCGACGACGCGATAGCGCAACGCGAAGCCGCCGCCGCCGGCCGCGCACCGAGGAACGGTCGGGCCTGCACCACCCGCGCCGACCGGGCCGCGCAGACCGCCTCCCCTACCCCGGCTCGTGTGGCAGGACGGCGGAATCTGCACAGTGCGGAGGTCGGTCGATGAGCCTCGAATCCGTCGACATGTTCATGATTGCCCGCCTCGACGACGTCGCGGTGGCCGACCTCTACAGCTGCGAGATCCACTACGACGCCGCCGACGGCACCGAGGCCGGACCCACCGTAGAGGCGTCGTGGGGCTCAGTCACCAGCGAGCCCACCGCCCCGGCCACCCTCGACGCGCTCGACCAGGCGCTCACCGAACTCGGCTACCGACGAACCACTGACTGGCACAAGCGCGTCACCGCTTCGGGCGCGGTGAGGTACTTCGCCAACGCGATCACCCACGTGGAGGACATCGACCAATAGCCCCCTCGATACAGATCAGCCCCGGAGCCTGCTGCGGCTTCCGGGGCTGATCTGTATCGACGGTCAGGCCGAGTGCGGGTGTCGGCGGGCCAGCAACGCCAAGATCTCATCTCGGCTGATGGTGTTGTCCGCGGCGGCCTCGGCGGTCACCCATTCCGAGACCAGCTCGTCGACGGAAGCGTCTGCGTCCTCGGCGCGGTGCTGGAGGCGTTGCGCGATCATGAGTGGAAGGCGCAGCTGCACGGTCTGCGTGACGATCAGCTCACCCGGCTCCTCCCCGCCCGACATGGCGAGGTCGACGGCGAGATCGGAATCGGGCCGGAAGTCGTCGATACTCCAGTCCTCACCGAAGGCGTCGACGAGTTCGCGATATACCGCGTCGGCGGCGTCATCCTTCGTATGGCTCATCGGTCTTCACCTCCCAATCCTCGAACGCGGCCAAGTCGGCACCGGTCAGTTCACCAGCCGCCACGATCAGCGACCGGAACGGGACGACCTCGCGGACTGCCACCATCACAGGCCGACCGGTCGCGGTCCTGCCTGCTATCAGTGTGACCCTTACCGGGCCGCCCGTCGACGGACGCGGCCAACGTCGGCGTGCCGTGAGTACCTGGTCAACTTCCTCGCGGGTCACGCCCCGCAGCTTCGATTCCGCCCACGGGGGCAGCTCGTACGGCATGGTCGGCCACCCTACGCCCGAACCCCGACAGGTCCCGGTCTGCCGGATCCCCGGGCATGATGTCCGGAAATCCGACTACGAATGAGGCGTGAAATTGCCGCCGGAACCCCTCGAATGCCTGTGCGATTTCTGACCCCCGATAAGTGGGCAAAGGCGGCGGTCAGTCGTCGTAGTGCTTGATGAATCGTAGTGACCCAACTCCGGGGGCGACAGCGTATGGTGCTGAAATGCGGAGTTCGGACGCGCACCTCAGACTTCATCCGATGGTGTGGCGCCTCGTTGTAGGTGCCGCCAGCACCGGCATCGGGATGCTGGTCGGTGCCGTATTCGGGGCCCTCGCCTTCGGCCGGGGCACCGTCGGCGCCGAACTCGCAGTCGTCTCAGCGGTTCTCGGAACAGCCGTGTTGTCCGGCATAGGCTCACGGCACAGCAGCGCTTTCACGACGTCGGGTTCGCATCGGCTGAGGGGATCGTTGGCTCCTCAGGCTGAGAGCTCTTCTCGCTGCCATCAGTGACGGACTTGAGGCGACCTACCGCCTTCACCGCGTAACGGCCGAGCGTGACCGACCCAAACACCGTGCTCGCGCTGCCGCCCAAAACCCCCGTGCCCACCGCCACATGGAGCGGCATGCCGGCGACGTACACGGCGGCCGCGATGCCCGCAGCGAAGGCTGCGAAGGCTACACCCGCCACGATCAGCAGCAGGACCAGGGTCGACCGCACCGCCGCGAGCGTGTCCATGTAGTAGGTGTGGGTCTCACCATTTGTCGCACGCGTCAGCTGACGATCGACGAGATCGATCATGCTGTCTGGCGTCTGACTGATCCGCGGCGTTGTCGCCGACATGTCAGCCCTCGGCCTGGGGGTCCTCGGAGGGGCGTCGGGGTGCTGGCCAGGTACACCAGGCGCAGCAGGCAAAGAAACTACTGCTCCACGGTCGCGGTGTCCGCCGCGTCGCCGTCTGCCGGGCGACGGCGTCCTGGTCTCAGAATCGGGCATAAAAATCAGGAAGCCCCGATGCATCAGCACCGGGGCTAGGACCCAATTTCCCAGCAGGCTATCAGAGGGCACCGACACGAATTGCCCGTCAACAGCTTCAGAGCCCCTGTTACGGCACCCGCATTTCCCCAGTTCAGAGAGCTGCACGCGCGGCGACCAGGCAAAACAGGCAAATTCGTGAATTGCATCACATTGCATGATTTCGGCGGTTTTCGCACACCCGGGCGAGCCGTCAGCCACTCGCCTTCGCGAGGATCTGCTCGTCAAATGCCCAGGCACCAATATGTCGCGCAGGCGGTGCCGGGCCTCCTGCAACACCGGGTCACCTGCAGCGCAACCATCCTCTCCGGATGCCTGCGGGCATTCGGCTGGCAGTCCGTTCCGGTTCCTTGGAAGTGGAACAACGCGCACGCGACTTCGAGTAGCGGCATTCCGCCGACACCGACCTGGGCCGATTCGATCGACCTCCGTTCCGGAAGTCGTTCCACTAGAAGTGTTCCGAAACAACAGTACAGTGACGACTTCCGGTACGATCGGAGTATGGGAACCAGGCAGAACCACTCGCCGCGCGGACTCGACCTCGGCTACGCCCGGGTGTCGACGACCAAACAGAGCCTCGAACGCCAACTCGACGCGCTCAATAACGCCGGCATCCCGGATGACCGGATCTACAGCGACAAGAAGACCGGCGCGACGGTCGACCGGGACGGCCTGACCAAGCTGCTCGGCTATGCCCGCGAGGGCGACACGATCGTGGTCTATACCCTCGACCGGCTCGGCCGCAATCTGCGTGAGGTCCTCAACCTGGTCCACGCTCTCGCCGAGAAAGGCATCGGCGTGCGGTCACTGGCCGACCCGCTGCCGATCAACACCACCGACGAGGGCATGGGGCGTATCGCGTTCCTGCTGCTGGCGCTGTTCGCGGAGATGGAACGCACCTTCACCGCCGAGCGCGCCGCGCACGCCCGCTCCGTCGCCGAAGCCGCGGGCCGCCAGATCGGCCGACCGGTAGCCCACCCCGCCGACAGCATCGACTACGCGCGACTGCTGCGAGCCCAGGGCGCCACCCTCGGCCAAATCGCCGACAAGACGAAGATCCCCAAGACATCGCTGCACCGCTACCTCAGCCCAGCACCGGCCGCCGACACCACACCACCGCCGGACAAGGCCGAACCAGACGGCGAGATCACTCCCGCCGTATCCGACTCAGGACCGACCCCAGAAGCTGGACATGTACCTGTGAACCCGGCGACGGTCGATCCGGCCACCGTGACCACCGAACGCGACCGCTCCACCGGCGCCTACCGGATCTTCGCCGCAGGTATACAGATCGGGCGAATCACCCGCGAGAACCGCATCCGCGCGGCGAAGTGGCAGGCCTACGACGAGACGAACCACCCCATCCCACGCGGGCCGTGGAACACCGTGCGTGAGGCGGTGGTCGGGTATCTCGCCTACCGAGAAGAACGAACAAACCTCCCGGCCGCGACGCAACGACGCAGGCCGTGAGAAGTCCTCGATGACAGACTGCACTGGCGGAATGCATTGCGGACGGCCATATTTCCGCCTTGGCCTGGCCGTCGCCCGCGCCCGCGGGCAACGTCTCGGCCGGCCACCAGCCATGACCGCCGAGCAGATCCGCCAGGCTCGCGCCATCCTCACCCGACCGGACGTCGGTGGCCCGGCTGCTCGGAGTCTCACGCTCGACGGTCATCAGCCCGGCGCACAGCGAGTACATCAATTTCTTCGGCGCGATCGAAGTCGACATCGACGCCGAACTCACCGCGCTCGGACCGACCGGATACCGGCCGCTCCGAGTCCGCGACACCCTGTTCTAGAGCCTCAGAGTTCGATTGTGTCCGACGGGCGAGGCAGCAGACTCTGGATGAGCAAGCTGAGCCGTCTGCGACCGGCGTCCCCGCTGAACCCCGAGGCAACGGATCCGACACGCCAGTAGTCGGCGCCATCGACCATGGTCTGCTGACCGTCGATAACAGCCGGACCGTTCAGAGCAGGCAGATCAGCCATCACATCGGCATACAACCTCGGCTCGCCGATGCTGACCGTCGTAGATTGTTCAGGAAACTGGACACTTTAGCGGTGCTCGTGGGGCGATCCTTACCAACACCCCTATCGCGGTGGTGATTTCGCTGGCACTGTTCCTGCTCTCACTCGCCAATCCGGGGCAGCAACCACCATCTACTGCCAGTCATCCGTTATGAGTGATATAGCTGGCCGCGCGCGACCACCAGCTCGGTCAGTGGGTCATCGAGACGCTGCGGAATCCGGCTTGAGCCACATCACCCGCTGGCAGGACGGCGGCGATCCGGCGGGGATCGGCCAGCACATCGATCTCGGCGATCCGGCCGCCCGTCACCGTGAACGCCATGACAGACGACGCACGCCCGTTCACCGAGACGACCACTCCGGCCGCACCGTTCACCAGAACCGGCCGCAGCACCGCACGCGGCTGCGCGAACCGGACGGCTTGGGCGGCGGCTTCGTCGGATCCGGTTTCCTCCCAGAGCTTTCCGGTTCCGAGATCACCGCGTAGCACGACGTCCGGGGCTAATACCAGCACCAGAGCGTCGATATCGCCGCGCCGGGCGGCGGCGAAGAAGGCGTCCACGACGCGGCGCTGATCGCGCGGGTCGCCGTCCGGCGCGGGCGCCGAGCGGACCCGGCGCCGCGCCCGGCTGGCCAGTTGCCGCGCAGCCTCGGGCGAGCGGTCCAGGATCGTGGCGATCTCGCCGAACGGGACCGCGAAACTGTCGTGCAGGACGAAGGCGACTCGTTCGGCGGGATCGAGGCGGTCCAGCACCACCTGCAACGCGAGGCCCACCGAATCGGTCAGCAGCGCCTGTAATTCCGGCGTGGTAGCGCCGTCGGCGGACACGATCGGATCCGGCAGGCGCACCCCCATCGGGACCTCGTTCCGAGACCTGCGCGAGCGCAGCAGATCAAGGCAGGTGTGGGCGAGCGCCGTGGTAAGCCAGCCGGCGGGATTTCGCACCCCTGCGTCGGGGGTGCGCCGGATTCGCAGCCACACCTCCTGTAGAGCGTCGTCCGCCTCGCTCACCGAACCCAGCATCCGATAGGCCATCGCCCGCAACCTGGCCCGGCTGTGTTCGAGCTCCTGCGCGAGCGATTCGGTATCGGTCATCGGTCACATCTCCAGGACGTCATCCGCCATAGGGGTGAGAGGTTTTCATCACCAACCTAATCAGGAAGGACGCCGAAATGGCCGTATCGACACTGTCGCCGACCGCGACGCGCGCACGCCCGGTCGTCTACTGGACAGCAACCCTGCTCATCGCGGCCGAACTCGGCGTGGGCGGGGTGTGGGATGTGGCACGTATTCCCTACGTTCGCGATCTGGTCGTCCACCTCGGATATCCCACGTATTTCCTGGTGCTGCTAGGCGTCTGGAAGATCCTCGGCGCGATCGGGCTGCTGGTCCCAGGCCAGCCTGTGCTCAAGGAGTGGGCCTACGCGGGCGCCTTCTTCGTCTACACCGGCGCCATCGCCTCACATCTGACCACGCGATACGCCCTGGGCGAGGTGGCGGCGCTCACCGCGATGACCGCGCTGACGGTGCTGTCGTGGGCGCTGCGGCCACCGAGCCGGCGCCCCGGACGCGCACGGGGGTGATGTTCCCTCAGCTTGTGATTTAAGGTGCCGCCGCCGCGTCAGCGGCGGCACCTTTTGTGGTGGGTTTGCCGACGTCGGGGTGGGTGGCGCGATGCTGGTTTTTGGCCCCGGGTGGGCGGCCGGGTCCTGGCCGGGAGGGTTTCGGCGCGCTGGCGGGCAGAGTGGTCTTCCGGCGGAGGTGGCCCCGCGGCGGCCGCGGGCGGGAGTGAGCCGGGCCGGGTCCGTGACGGGTTTTTCCCAGGGTCGGCGCAGATCTGTGGTGTGGGCCCAGAACTCCTGAAGCTGTCCCCACCCGCAAAGTAGCTTCAGGTCGCCGAGACAGCGGGCTTGGCCGCATTGCGCGAAAACTACCGGTACCCCTAGATGGTGGCCCGCGACATCCCAAGTGCCACTGCGGCTTCGGCCTTGTTGCCGCCGTTCTCCTGGAGGCTGCGGACGATCGCGTCGCGCTCCAACGCCTCGATCTGGCTGAGCCTGCGCCGGGTCAGCGAACGGCATTGCGGCGGTAGCTGGGGTCCCGGTAGTAATCGCCGAAAAAACAACGGATATAGGCGTTGTCGCCGGTCAGCGACGGTGTATCGCTAACCCCCGAAGGGTCGACTTTGCCGCGTACACGGCATGCGTTACAGGCTCGAACTGCGGAAACACGTTGGGGCTGACAGTGTCTCGCGAACGAAGGTCTGCGGACACACCTGTTGCGGACTCGCATCGGATGCTGGCTTCTCGCGACCCATTGGACTGAGCCTGGAGCATCAACAAGTCGCCATCGCTGCTGGTCCAGCCAACTTCGTTGTTTTTCGCGCGATTACTACCGGAACCCCTGCATGTGAGGCGCTCCTCGACGGGAAAGTCGAACGGGGGGCTCGGTCGCGCCAGTTCCTCGAACCGACGGCAGCCGGTCAAACCTCCGATTCAGCTGCTGCCGCCACCACAGCCGCTGCCGCCACCACAGCCGGAATGCCCACCACTGCAACCGGAATGACCACCGCCATGGCTGGAATGCCCACCACTGCAACCACCGCCATGGCTGCTGCCGCCATACGAGCCGAAGGAGTCGCGAAAGCTGGAACCACCGGCCGCACCCCACATTCGGCCGCGCGACCTTCGCCGGTTTGCCGGATTTTTCGACCGCCCCACAACCAGCAAGACCAGCCCTGCGAAGCCCACCAGACCCACCAGTGTGATGAAGGCATGTGCGCCCGCGGCCGCGCCGATCACCCCCACCAACGCGAGAATTACCAAGACCGCGATACCGATCACCGATTTCCGCCCCATAATTCGAGTGAACCCGAACCGAACGCAAACGTAAAGCGGCAATTCTTCGGGGGCAATCCGTCAGGTCCCGGCCCAGAACTCCTGAAGCTGTCCCAAGCCGCAAAGTAGAAGACCCGAAACTCCTGAAGGGGTCGCCGTAGTATTGGCCGAATTTCGGGCGGATATGGCGTAGCTGCTGGTCAGTGGGTGCGGGAAGCGCCGGGGCCGATGAGGCTGGTCAGTTCGCGCATCGCTTGGGGTGAGGGTTTGAAGTAGCGGCGTAGGTTCTCGGCCTTGCGGTGCCGTGATTTGGCCATGAGTTCGAGCAGGCTCGCGCCGGATTCGCCGAGGTGTGTGAGGCCGGAGTGGCGGAGTTCGTGTAGGTCCCAGCCGGTGCCGGGCCCATCGGTGGCGGTGGCGGCATCGAGTAGGCCGCGGGCCTGGTCGTAGGAGAGCCGTGCGAGTCCGGTGTCGGGGCACAGGTCGCGGTCGGCGAGGTATTTGCCGGGGCCGGGGCGGCGGTGGGTGACGAATACCGGCCCGTGGGTGCGGCCGCGGATCAGCCGGGGGAGGAGCCGGGCGGTGCCGGCGTCCCAGTACACGGTTTCCAGGACGTGTTCGTGGTGGGCGGCGCCGCGGCGGCGGGTGCGGGGTTTGGCGCCCTTGGACTTCACCCGGGCGCACCGGCCCGCCAGGTCGAGGTCCTCGATGTTGAGCTGGAGCAGTTCCTCTGCGCGAGCGCAGGTTTCATACAGCATCCGCCACAATGTCTTCTCCCGCAGATGGACTTCGCGGCGGGAGATGAGCCGGTCGATCGCGGTCCGCGAGCGCACCGGTGTCTCCGAATCCGGCGGGGTCGATCGCGCGGCCGACGCTGGGACTGCTGGCACGTTCCAGCCTTGCTCGCGGCACCAGGCCAGCCATTTCGCGACTGCGGCGCGGCGCGCGTTCCAGGTATTGACCGCCGCGGCCGGGGTCGACGAGGACTACAGCTCCCATGTCGACCGGCATTCGTTCGCGACCGAGCTGATCCGCGAACGGGGTGTCGACATCGTGCTCGTCGCCGAGCTACTCGGACATGCCCGCCTCGAGGACACTCGCCGCTACACCCTGCCCTCGGCCGACGAAAAGGCCGCTGCGGTGGCCGGTCTCGCGGTCGACCGATAGCCCACCGATAGCCCGCAGGGCCTGCACCGTGCTGGTGCAGGCCCTGCGGGATGGTCCGAGCTGCCTCGGTCTACTTCTTGTGACTGTGCTTCGTCGGATCGTTCAGGACGTAGCTCTGGCCGGGCTTCTCGGTCGGGGGCAGCGGCTTACCCTGCACCCCGGTGATCTCCCTGCCGGTGTCACCGCCCCGCGGGCCGACGACGCCGTACTGGCCGGACTCGGGAACCCGGTTACCCGGCTTGAGCTTGTCGTTCTTCGACATTGTTATGCCTTCTAACTGCCGATTCGTTATTCCGGCCGGTCCCTGAATTCCTGATCAGGTGACCGATCTGCGGTACGTTGGCAGAGCACCCCTCGCCAGAAGTGCAACTATCAACGAGCCCCACGCCGGTGCCCCGGTGTGGGGCTCGTTCGTGATATTCGTCGGCGCTCCAAACACTACTCGTAGTGGGTGACAACTCCGGACAGCACAAGACCTTGTGTCGGTGCGTGTTTCAGATCTGCTGTGCGTTCGGTCACCACTGGCACGAGATCACCTTGAGCACCAAACATCTGATTGATCGACTCGACAGCAACGGCGAACCGATCCGTACAACCGACAAAGGAGCGACCACGTGAACGCCTTGCCGACACAAGAGCAGATCTTCACCAACGCGGCGGCCGCAGCGCATAACGCGGCCGCAGCACTGTCGGACGTGCGCGATTGGCTGAACTCCGACTGGTCGGACCAGCAGTCATTGACCGACGAAGCGGCCAACGCCCGCAGCGCGGTCCGCACCAAGCTCGAAAACCTCAAGGCAGAGATCTACGAGATGGAAGAGCAGCTTCGAGGCGTAGCGAAGAGCCTCCGCAACCGGCGGTAAATCGGGACGCGACTGAATTGACGAGAGGTTGGTCTGCGGACACCACGCGCCGTGGACGCGGCATCGGATGCAACCTGCTCAAGACGTTTCGACTGGACCTGGAGCATCAAAACCCGCCATCACTGCTGGTCCAGCCAACTTCGTTGTTTTCCGCGCGATTACTACCGGACCCCGATATGGTCGACGACTTCGAGGACGAGGACGAGGACGAATAGTAGGGCGTAGCGCCGGATTTCGCAGATTTGTCCCATGCCCGTTCCCGCCGCATCCTGCGTGATGGCCGGGGCCGAAATGAGTGATGCCGTCGAGCGTGGAGGGCCCGACGGCATCCGGGCTCGCGGCACCTGGGGGGGTCGGTGGCCGCGAGCAACTATCAGCCGGGGGGATGGCTGATAGGCGTCGAGCCTAACCGATACACAGCCGCCGCGAGCAGCCAGGGGTGCGACAGTATCCGGCCGAAACCCTCGCGCGACAACACATTTCATGTCACTAGCTGTGCGTCAAAGGCATCAAAGACGCCTGAACGCTCTCGGCGGCACCGCCTGCGGGCGAGTTGGTGCGCTGGAGGCGGTTGCTGGGGTGGGACTTCCGACGGCATATCCGCAGCCAGCGCCTGGTGCCGTTCCCGCGTTCGAGTCCCGCTCGGCGGGCGGGACCCGAGGCGGGACTCGAACGCCGAACAGCAATTGCATTCGGACCGTTAACATCGCACATATGAGCGAACAGCCTCTAGAGTTCGCGCCCGGTGACCGGGTGATGTGGTGGGCCGATCGCGACGGCCGGGGGCTCAAGCCCGATCACCCCGACGCGATCCGGCGCACCGGCGTCGTCGACAGCGTGCACCGCCACGACGGCCAGGTCGTCGCGTACCTGGTCGCGTGTCGCGGCGGCGTCAGCGGTACCTACATCACGACCGTCCGGCCGGACCACGGCCACCGGCTCACCCTCGCTACATGAGGGGGGAGGTACTCAGGGGATGGCTGGATCCGGAGCGCTATGCGGGTCATAGCAGCATGAGGAGGAAGAGGATCACCATCGCTGGCGGTACCAGCCATAGCCATCGCATATCCAGTGGTTGGGCCATCTTGAACTGACCCGTGCGCTCCAGTTCGCGCAGGTGCCGAATCGTGCGCACCTGGCCGGGCGTGATCGGCTGGGGTTCCGGACGCGGGCACGGGCAGTACGGAACGTAGTGCCACCCCATCGAGCAGCGCGAGCAGATATACCGGTACTCAGTCACCGCTGCTCCCCCCTTTTTCCACCGGGTACCGGCGTCCGCGTGTTGCGCGCGCGGTCTCGGTGTGGTGAAAAGCGTAGCTGCGATGTCCTTTGCCGCACCTGTTCGCGCCGACTGATGGGGTGTGGCGACCCGACAGCGGTCAGGCGGCGATCTCGAAGAGGGTCAGCTCACGCGCTGCCGCCGCGCGCTGTTCGGCGCGTTCGCGAATCGCGCAGGTCGGGCCGATGCCTTGGGCGACGGACTCCGCCGAGACGAGCCAGCCGTGGCAGCGGCGGCAATGCGTGACGAGTCTGACCGTGGGCTGGTCGTCGACGTCGGCCATGTCGTTCTCCTCCGGCCGGGGCGGCACGTATGGCAGAAGCCTGACATGAGGGACCGACACCATGGTTCCTGCTGAAGTCGTTTCAGCCACCATGAACCCACTGCTTTCTGGCGAGCAAGATATCTGCGTAGGGGCCCTAAGTGAGGCAGGGGTGGCGGAAACGGTGGAGAGCAAGTTGGACGTGCTAAGTGAGGTAGCCAGGTGCCTGGACAGACGTCTAGAGGCGCGGGGCGGGTGCTTTGAGGGCAAGCGAGCGAAGCTCGTGCGGCAGCACATCTCGAGGCGACCAGACGCCGAGCAGCACGTCCCGCCCGGGGCCGCCGGCGCGCCACGAAGTAGCGACCAGCCCGTCCTACATGCCGAGTCCGTTGTCGGTGCTGGGCCCGCGATCCGGCTGCCGGTACGGCGTCTCGAAGCTGGACTCGGTCGACGGCGATTTACCCGGTCGGGTCTTGGGCCGGGACTGGGCGCGGACTTCGGCGGCGCGCTGCTCGGGGGTGAGCCGCGAGCGCCGAGTGTGCTCGGTCTCCACCTTCTCCAGGTCCTGTTGCAGGTCTTGAAGGTATGAGGTGTCGTCGTCGAGTTCGCGTCCGTCCTGGCTCCGTGCCGCGGTGAGCCGCCGTTCCTGACTCTGTTCGCGGGCCTCGAACAGGACCTCGTCCCATTCGCGGGCGGGAACTCCGGTCGCCTTAGCCGTGGCATCGGCGCCGGCGCGGGCATCGATCGCGGGCTGCGCGATCTCCTCCAACTGCGCGATGGTCTCGTCGATCTCGCCCTGTTTCTTCTGCCGGGCCAGCAGTCTGCGCCGAGGAAGCCCATCCAGCTCCTGCTGCAGACGAGTCTGCTTCTCGGTGAGTTCGCGTTGCTCGCGCTCGGCCTTGTCCGCGAGGGCCTGGGCCTCTTGCGCGGCCGGGATCTTCTCGGCCTGGCGCGTCAGTTCGGCGTTGTCGGCGCGGGCCTGGCGGGTGTGCGGGCCGCCGTTGGCTTGGCGGTCGGCAATATCGTCGGCCAACAGCTGGACTTCGGTGCGCAGGTGCTGCAGCTGCTCGTCGAGCACAGCGTCGGACCAGCGGCGCGGTTTGAGGTCGTGGCTGGCGAAACCAGCGTCGGTCACCCGACGCATCCGCATCATCGCCTTCTGATCCGCGGACATCTCGGTGTAGTAGACCCGTGTCCGCTGCGTCTTCTCGCTGCGAGCTGCCGTCGGTGGTGTCAGCGGACCCCTCGCGGCGGCGGCGGCCTTCTTCACCCGACCCGCCCGGTCCGCCTTGTCCTGCGAGCTGCGTACGGCGGCATCGGATTCGGGTGTGGCCGCGTGCCCGGTGGCACGCTGTGCGGCGCGTTCGGCCATCGAGGCGAACACGTCGGCGGCGTCACGGTCCCACTGATCGCGGCGCGCTTGAAGGTCGGCCTCCCACTGCGCACGTACCGGCCCGAGATGTTCGCGGGTCATGTGTTCCACCGCCAGGGCGCGACCGAGTTCACCGCGCGTCCGGTGCGCTCGCGCGACCTCCAATGCGATAGCGATAGCGAGCAGCAACAGCACGAGCATCAGCGCCACCAACACCACGGCGACCTGCGCGGCGATATCGTCGTCGCGTGCACCACCGGCCTTGTGCGTGCGGGGCCTGGATCGGGTCGACTGGTCGAGCAGCAGCCGCGCCACATCACCCAACAGCGTCGGATGTGTACCAGGCGCGGGCCGGTATCGGTCGGTGCGGCGCGGCATCTGCGCCGACCGCGTCAGCTGGTCCGCGGCCGCCGCGAACGCTCCCGGCTTGTCGCCTTCGAGGGTTTCACTCCATGCGGCGAAGACGCCGGCGGCCTGACCGGCCATCCACGCCCACTGGGCGCGGTCGCCGTGCGGCACGCCCGCCAGCCTCTCGCGCCACTGCCCGGCTGCGGCCGCGGCTTGCCGCCACGCCTCGACCTCGTCGTCGCCCGCCCGACCCGACTTCCCGGTCCCGGCGGTGCGGCCCTTCCATGCGGCCAGTGCGTCGGCGCGGGCCTCGGGGCTGTCGTCCCACTGCTGCTCACGCAGTGCCGTCAGCGACAGGTCCCCGGCGAGCTTCCCGCCGCCCAGCCACGGACCGACCTCGGCGCCGTCGCGACGTAGCCGCACCGAATACCCGGTCACCTCTTCCGTGCCGCCGGGCTTGTAGCGGGGCCGGATCGAGATCCCACGCTCCCGCAGACCTTCCACGAACGCGACCTCGCTGTCGGCGGCGACCGCGACCGCCCGCACCATCCGACGCAGCCGCTCGCGCTCGGTCTCCGGAGTACCGAGCCGCTTGGACCGCTCGATCTCCGCGCGGCTGTTCTCCGACAGCCCGCCGCCCTCTTTCCGCGACGCCAGCACCCTCAGCCCGAACTCGTGCTCCAGCTCCCCGCACACCTCGTCGGCGCGGCGCCAATCCCCCTTGGCCAGTCCGGGGCCGTAGTCGTAGGTGCTGACCTTCGAGCCGTCCTCGCGGACCAGGCTCGCCGCGATGTGGATATGGTCCTGGCCCTCACCGTCCGCGCCGGACAGCCCGTGCCGCACCGCCACCCACCGCGCCTGCGCCCGCTTGCCGTCGGGGGTGCCGGTGAAGCCCATCCGCTCCATGAACGTCTCGGCGACCTGCTCCCATTTCTCGTCGGAGAGTTCCTCCCCGGGCATCAGCGCGAGCACGCAGTGCCACACCGGAGCGTCCTTGTACGTGCCTTCCTCGCCCCGGCGGGCGGGCTCGATAACGTCCATTCCCAAATCCCGGCCACCGACACCGACCTTGGCCTTCATGCGGACCTGGGTGTTGTACAACCGGCGCGGAATCTCGATCTCGTGCGCAACCGCCAGCGCGGTCTCCCGCGCCGCCTCGTCCGCTTCGGGCCCGTCGAAGTTCTCCAGCCACATCTCCCGCATCACCGTGGGCGAGCCCGCCACGATGTGCCGGTTCGTGTGCTCGTTGTGCTCCCCCGGACCCAGCAGGTAGGCCACCAGCCCGGGAAGCTTCTTGCCTCGCCGGATCTTCGGGATCATCGCCGCGCCGCTTCCCGCGCCAACTCCTCTATCCGCTCGGCACGCTCGCGCAGCTCCTCGGCCACAGCCTCCAGCTCTTCGAGGATCTCCCAGATCTCCTCCGACACTTCGCCATCGATGTGCGCGGAGTGGACCAGCTGGTTGAGGTTGCCACCGATCTTCTTCACGTGATGGCGCCGCATCATGTCCAGCGCACTCGCCGCAGAACCCAGCTGAGACACGATCTCCCGCCGCTGCGGCCACGGCAACCACGGACCACTGTCGTTCGACGACGCGGTCGCGACCGGATAGGCCGCGGCCTGCACCACATACCAGGGCACCGTGCAGTTCGCCTCGTCCGCGAACTTCTGCACCCGCGCGAACTCCTCGTCGGAGAACACGATCTCGGGCTTGTGCTTGGGGCCGTCGATGTTCGGGCGCCGCCGACGCCGGCGCTCCCGCGCAACGTTCTGCGCACTGCGCCGCCCATTCGTCGAACCCGCCCCTGAAACCTCCTGCGCACCCACCACAACCACCCTCCGATCGGTCCGAACCTCGGACGAAAAACCCGGCCCAGCGCAGCGACCACCCGACCGGGTGGGCTCCTCACACCCGTGAGGAGATCCTCATTTACCAGAGGGTAAATGTTACCTTGCTCCGCCCTGGGGTTATGTATGAGTGTACCGGTGGTTTGGGCTGTTGAGCGGGTTTGTTGACGTGTCTGCATTGGGTTGTGTTGCGTGCAGATTTTGTTGTGTGTGTGCCTGTTTGGGCTAGTGGATGGAGTGCAGGTGTCGGGACGGTAGCGCCCATGCAGTGGGCGCGTTAGTAGTGCCGTGTCGGGCGTCCCCCGGATCCGGAGTGCGCCCAGCTTGCCCTGTAGATTCCGGACAGACGAAGGCCCCGGCGGGTTCGCGCCGCCGGGGCCTTCGTCGTCTTCGCGGGGGCCGCTACGTCCGCTCGATGTGCTTGCGCAGCTCGATCACACGCCCACCGGCGCCGGTGGACTCGGACTCCGCGCGCATGAGCGCGGCGGTATCACGGATGCGTTCAACCGTCTTGCGGTGCACACCGGTGTCCTCGTGGACGGCGTTGATGCTCGCCTCGGCCGCCAGCATTTCCAGCGCCCGCACAACGGTCTCGAGGGGCAGTCGACGGCCGACACCACGCGCCCGCACTTCCTCCGCCAGCACCGTCAGCGCGGCCCGCACTTCGCCGGGACCGCCCGCACTTCCAGCCGACGCAAGCGCAAGTGCGGATACCGTCCGCCCGGGAAGTGCGGACGACGAACCCGCCCCCGCATCACGCGATGCGGACATGGTGCGCGACGCCGGACGCGGACGCACAACCGTGGTGCGGGGCGTCGGCACTTTGTCGACACCGGCGCTCTCGGCACCGGCGACGGCCGGGGCATCGACGGCCACGTCACGAACAGCAGCGGTATCGATCGAGGTCTCGACGGTCCTGTCCGGTGCGGGCAACGGTTCCTCGGCCATCGGAGCATCGCCCGCACTTGCCCGCACCGGCTGCTCCGCTGCGGCCTCGATGGGTCCGGACGCAGCGGGAAGTGCGCCCGCACTTTCGATGTGCTGATCGCCCGCACTTCCCGCACTTATGTGATGCGGTGCGGACCCCGGCACCGTGTCCGCCGAAGTGCCGGACGCGTCCGCACTTCCCGCACTTTCGATGTGCTGATCGCCCGCACTTCCGCGCGTCACGAAGTGCGGGGCCCGCTCCGGTGCGGGCTCGAACTCGCGCTCGAGGTCCGCGATCACCGCCTCATCGTCGCCCCGCACTGGGGCGGGCGCGACCGCTGCGGCGGGTTGCTCGGCGCGGGTGCGCAGGGCGTCCAGCCGTTCGGTGGTGTCGTCGGTGGGCGGCAGCTCCAGCGAGGCCTTCGTGATGGCCGCGCCCATCCGCTTGGCGACGGCGGTGTGCCCGAACAGGGCGAGGCCCATCATGATCGGCGCGACCGAGTGCACCGCGACGTTGGACCAGTCCTGTGGCGAGCGCAGATACGGGTAGGTGTTGAGCAGGATCGAGCCCAGAAGCAATACGACCTCGGTGCGCTGGATCGTCTTCTCGCCGTCGGTGACCTTCCACCGCGCCACCGCGGATCCGGAGACCATGAACACGACCAGCACCGTCGAGATGAGCGCCTCAAGGAGGTAGCTCATCCAGTACAGCGGCTCGCTCGGACCGCCCGGGGCGAGGTTGTGCTGCACGTTGGCGGCAGAGAACAGCATCGACCCGGCCACGACGCCGGCCAGCGCATGCCCGGACCACTTCTTCACCCGGTACAAGTAGGCCAGCTGGGCGTGCGGGCTGCCCTCGCGCCGTTGATCGGCCAGTGCGCGCCGCGACAAGGCCAGATCCCGGGCCTCGCTGCGCACGATCTCGGTCGTGGTCTTGCGCACCTCCGCCGCGGTCGCCTCCACGGTCTCCAGCTCGGCGATCTGCTCGGTGCGGTTGTGCTCGCGGATCCGCTCGGCCAGCTCCCGCTCGGCCAGCAGCTCCCGCTCGGACAGCGCGGCGCGCAGGGCGGGGTTGTGCTGATGAGCTAGGCGGACCTCGGCGGTCTGCACCCGCTCGGGCAGATCCGCGGTCAGCAGCGGATCACCGCTGTCGGGGACGGGTTCAGGTTTGCGACGGAACATTGATCAGCCTTCCTGGGTGGTGGTGTCGGTCCGGTTCTGTAGCCGGGCGACGGTGGCCTGGGCGGTATCGAGGGTCTGTTGCAACGCCGCGAGCTGGGTGGCGTGGACGGATTGGATGCGCTTGATTTCGGTGGTGTGGTCGGCGCGCAGCTGCTCACGGTCGGTGCGGGCCTCGCTGCGCGCGGTTGCCAGTTCCTGGCGTAACTGCGCGACATCATCGCGCGCTTGGGCCCGGGTCGTATCGAGATCTCGCCGCAGCTGTGTGGCCTCGCCTGCCGCGTCGTCGCGGGCCTGCTGCGCGGCGGCCAGGGCCGCCTCGGCGCGGTGCTGCGTGGCCAAAGCGGCGTCGCGTGCGTCGTTGGCTGCCGCGACATGCGCCGCTGCGGCCTCCCGCTCCAGCTCGATCCGGTCCTCGGCTGCGCGTTTCTCCGCCGCGATCCGCTCGGCGGTTACCCGCTCGTTCTCCTGCACCTGAGCGAGGGCCTCCCGCTTCGCGGCTTCTATCTGCCCGCGGGCGTCGCTTCGGACCTGCTCCAGCTCGGCCCGTGCGTCCGCTACCTCCGCCCGCGCGGCCTCAGCGTCCGCGACGGCCCGGTCGCGCTCGTCGATCGCGTCCTGTGCCGCTCCCTCGGCGAGCTCCTTGTCCTCGAGGGCCTGCGCCAGCTCGCGGCGGGCGGCCTGGGCGTCGGCCTCGGCGTCCTCGGCGGCCTGCTGCGAGCGCCGGGCAGCGTCCTCGGCGTCGCGGCGGACAGCCTTGACCTCGAGAGCTGCCGCGTCCGGATCCCCGGCCGTCTCGATGATCCGCTCCGCGCGGGCGATCAGTTCGCCGAGCTGGTCGCGGTGCGATGTGGTCGCCATCTCGAACTGCGCCAGCAGTTCTGCCATCGACGACCGCGCCGACGTCACCGGTCGCCTAGCACGCTGCTGCTCCGCCACGACGGCGCCGCCGGCGGCCGCCGCTTTCAGCTCCTTGCGGCGCAGGAACGCGGTGGCGCGGTCGTGGCGGCGCACCTCACCGTCCGGGTCGGCGCGCAGCTGCTCGCAGTAGTCCCCCGGTCGGCCGCGTCCTGGTTCGGGCTGGAACGTCTGGCCGCACACTACCCACTTCTGTGTCTTCGCATCCCACGCGTGCGGGAACCGACAAACGCGCTGGTCGGACTCGCCGACCGCGCCGCGACCGGCCGGGCCGGGCGCTTCAACTGAATCACTCATAACCCCCATCTTACCGTATTACGTACGATTTCAACGTTATTCTATATTCGTTTTTACGTTTTAACGAAACGTATACAATATTAGCCATATGGCTAATATTGGCAATGTGAGCCATATGGCCAATATGGGATACAGGGCAGAACCACTGAGAGCGCTGATGCGATCGAAGCCATACCACGAGGTCAACGCATAGCCATATATCCCATATGGCCCATATATGCACTGGTCAGACGTGTTTCCTACAGGCCATATGGGCTGTAACGGCGGTAGGGTGCCGAAGTGTCCCTACTCAGCTGCTCAGGATGGTTCGGATGACGACCACTGCGGTGATGAATCTGAAGGGTGGTCCGGGGAAGACCGCGCTCGTGAACGGGCTCGCACATGCGGCCGCTGCCCGAGATGAGGACGTGCTCGTCGGCGACGTCGACCCGCAAGGCAACTCGACCAGCCACTTCACCGGCCACAACGCCCGCAACCTTCCGTCGACCGGGACGCTGGCCGATGTTCTCGACAGACGTGTCGATCGCCCGCTTGAGGACATTGTTCTGCCCGCGCGAACCCGGGACCGGATCTACGTTGCGCCGTCCGGTTTCGGGGAGATGCAGGAGGTGCAGGACACGCTGCTAGGTCAGACCGGCGGGGATCTGTCCGTGCGCCGAGCGTTCCGGGAGGCTCGCAAGAACGGCCGCGTGCTGTTCGACTGTCGCCCCGCGGTCGACCTGATCACCCGGGCCGCGATGATGGCCTCCGACAACGTCCTGATCGTGGTGGCGCCGGAGTTCGACCACATCGAGGGGATGATCTCGGTGTTCACAGCGATCAACGACCTGTATAAGTTCGCCGACTACGAGCTTCGCGTGGCTGGTGTGGTCATCAACCTGCTGGATGGCAACCGCAACGACCACGGCGAGAATGTCGACTACATCCGCAGGTACTGCGGCAAGGCGGGCGTGCCGGTGCTGGGGCAGCCGATTCCGAAGCTTGCCGATATCTCCCGGCTCACCAATGCCGGGCTCGGCATGGATCAGCATCCAAAGCAGTCGGCTCGCACGCGGTGGCTGGCCGAGAACTTCGCCGCCATCCTCGACGGCATCGACAAGGAGGCCGCCTGATGACGATCCCGCAGCCCGGGCTGCCGGATCCCGCTGACGCTGCCGCGCCGAAGCCTCGCAACCCGTTCGGCCGACGCAACCCGGCGCCACCGCCGCCACCCGACCCGGAAGACTCCCAGCATGGGGACAGTAGGGGCCATATGGGCGATAGGGCGGATAGAGAACCCCGCCGCCCGAAGAGGCCGGCGGACACGACCGACATCCTGCTGTCCGTGCCCACCGACCTCAGCGACCGTCTGGAGTCGGTCCTGGCCTACACCTACCCACACACCGGAGTGAAGACCAAACAGCAGTTCATTCGAGCCGCTATCGCACGGGCCTGCGCCGAGCACGAAGCGCGTTTCAACGATGGGGACAGGTGGCCACCGGTACCCAAACCGCGATCCACGTAGGAGCTCTATAGACCATATGGCCCGTAGTAGTCGTCAGTACCCATTCGGACGGGAGCCGGGCTCGCATAAGCGTGTAGCCCAGACTTCCCGGTGAGGTGTCGGTCAGTCCTCACGAGCCTGACGTGCCAGTTCGCGCCGGGCGGCCTCAACAGACTGGTGCCGGGCGGCCGCCGTGCCGACCGCGCGGCGCCCGAGCTCGGCAGCCTTGGCCATCGCCGCGGAGCGGGCAGGCGAGTCTGCTGCGGCTATCGCTGTGGCGCGCAGCTGCTCCCAGGTCTCGCGTTTCGCGGCACGCCGGGCTTCGTTCTCGGCGACTTCCCGTGCCCGCTCCAGCAGGGCGGGCGGCTCATCGACCGGGGTGTAGTTGAGCAGCCAGCCCAGGTAGGCATAGGGATCGGTGGGGTTGCCGAAGATCCGTTTGCCCGCGATCAGCACCTCGTTGAGCGCGAGGTACACATCGTCGGTGGTCCAGCCGTTCAGTGCCCGTTTGGTCAGGACGGCCGCCAGGCCCTGGCGGGGCATCCGCCGTACCCAGAGCGGGAAACGCACGTCTCGTTTGACCTGAGAGGCCAGCAGCAGCGCGCGCTCGTCGTAGGCTCGACTCGTTTTCGGCCGGACCTTCTTGTCCTGGCCGCGCGGAGCGCGTCCTTCGATCACGTTCTTGGTGGAAGTAACCGAGTCCTGGCGTGAGAGAAAGAGAGAACCACCACTACGTGGCAGTGGGGTGACAAAGTCCTGTTCAAGCAGTGACTCGATGATCGAGTTATCCACAAGGTAGGCGTAGGACGGGGACTCGATCAACGCCGCGACGGATGTCCAACCGCGGCATGGATCGCCGCGCTTCCAGGAGGCCAGCCGCTCATCCATGGTGCGGTGGCGGCCCTCGAAGACCACTTGGCGCTGATCGAGCAGCCCGGCGAGCTCACGGCAACGCTGTACGGTGCGACGGTTCCGGCGGATGCGCTGGCTGAGGTAGCGCACAGACGGCCGGCACTCGCGGCCGGTGCCAAGATCCGCGCAACCAGATTCGGCAATTGCCCACGCCAAGAAGGTGTCTCGCTTCACTGACGGCGCCCGCAGAGTTGAGCGCAGCTCGGCGTAGAGCAGGTCATACAACGCCATCGTGTAGGCGACCCACCGGTGCCGAGACCACCAGCAGGACGGGACATCTGCGTAGAGGTCTTCGGGCTGCTCCAACCGCAACGGCGGTACAGAGAACAGCACTGCCCCGGCCGCCTTCCTACCCGGCCTGAGTAGGGAGCTTCGGCAGTATTTGCCCTGGTGGGGTGCACTGTGGGCAGCGTCATCTAGGTGACCCTGCTTGATAAGGGCGTGTTCTCTCGCAGCCGTGTGCGCGCGTGAGTTACCCTGAGATCCGTCCAGCAAAGACATGATCCCTTTCGGGGATGCGGTGCCCTCGGCGTGCAAGGCCGGGGGCATTTCCGCGTTTATGAGGTTGTGGGGTTCGGGCGGATCGCCCGCTCAGGTCAGGCCAGCTACGCGCATTCCTTCCGACTCACATCGATGTCCAGTGCTTCTTGAGCGTCTGCGGCGGCAGGCTCCGGCAAACCCAGCTCACGCCGGAGCGCTCGCTCGAAGAACTCTCGCTTCGTGAGCCCGCTCTGGTGAATCGCCTGATCGCACGCCTCCAGGAGGTCGACGGACAGGCGGACACCGGACAACTTGGACGGGGGCATGGTTACCGGTCTAGCCATGGGCGTTAACGCTAATGAGTGATCTTCACAAATCGTGGAGACACGCCGGTGCCAATTCCACACAGCTGGTGTGGAATCGGCATTCTGCCAAGCGCATCCGAGCGAATGTGTGTGTGCAGCAGCGACTGATGAAGAGAGTGAAGAGTTCACTACGGCTTGCGTATTCGGGTCGATGGCGTATCGGGGGTCGAGGAGCAGTCGTGCGAAAAGTGGCGCTAAAGACAAAGGCCGAGCGCGGCTGAGAGGTCAGTGATTTCATGCCGCGGTGGTCGATGAAGCTGGCTGTGGCCGGTTGGGTGTTGTCTCGGGCGGGAGCTGGAGCGGTACTGCTATCTCGACTTCCAGGTCAACCCGTACAAGCTGGCGAGGTTGCTCCGCCCGGCGGGGGAGTAGCTCCGATACCGGTCCGTTTATTACCCACGGCCCCCTAATCGAAGTGGAATGTGGACAACCGGG
This sequence comes from Nocardia sp. Tas62D01, assembly GCF_055232035.1. Lineage (NCBI taxonomy): Bacteria > Bacillati > Actinomycetota > Actinomycetes > Mycobacteriales > Nocardiaceae > Nocardia > Nocardia sp. Tas62D01. The sequence continues at coordinate 7,166 of NZ_JBUYUZ010000004.1, read as the reverse complement.
GATGGGTTCTACGCTAGTTTCGGCTCCTGTGCTGGAGCTTCCTCCGGCCGAGAGTTGAACTGTTGTAGGGAGTCTCACAAATGAACAGCTACGCGGGCCGCCACAGTGACGTTACCGGAAGGCGCAGACCGCCGGCCCGTCGAGTCGCACTCGCGACCTGGTTGTTCGCCGCCGGGGTGGGTCTGGCTTCGGCCCTGGCCCCGCAAGCCACCGCTGCCCCGGCCCTGATCGCCTGCGGCGCAGGCGAATATGAAAACGTCGACCACGACTGCGTCCCGCGCCCGGAGCAGGCTCCCGCCGCCCCCGACGGGGCAACCGCCCAGTGCAAGGACGGCACCTACAGCTTCAGCCGACACCGCACAGGCACCTGCTCGCATCACGGCGGTGTCGCCCGCTGGTTGGTCGCCCTGCCGTAAACCGGCGGCAGTCCCTGACATCGGTTCGGGTCTGGCGTCCGGGACAATGGGGCCGCTGTGTCTGCCGAGGAACTTGCCGTCGAACTACAGGCAGTCATGCACCGACTGCTGGGCGCGACCTTGTGGCCGGGGGCCGGTCGGGGTGCAGATCGTTGAAATCGCCTCCCGCTCTATGGCAGATAGTCTCCCGAGTCGCCCCGTCGCGGAAAGGCCGTCGCGCCAGGACGACTCGCATTCTATGGCAGATAGTGTGCCGCTATCTGCCATAGCGCGCTACCGCCGGATTTCTGGCGGATGCGCCCCTACCCCCTAGGCTCCCGGAAACGACAGAAGGAACATCGTGAAGAAGCTGATCATCGCGGCCGTGGCCGCAACCTGCATTTCCTGCCTCGGGGGCACAGTATCGGCGGCAGCATCGCCCACACCGATCGCCAGCGACCCGAACGACTTCCTCGGCGGGTTTGCAGAAGGACTGACCTCCGGCAGCTCGGGCAATCGCTCGACCACACCCGACGGCACCGTCGGCTACTACGACAGCCTGGATGCATGCGAAAGAGCCAAGCGGGCAATGGGATTGCCCGATGGGGCGTGGGACACCCCTCGTCACGGCCAGTACGGCTCCTGTGAACGGGTCCCCGGATCGGCCGGGCAGACGTACGAACTCGACACCCACACACTTCCCTAACACACACGAAAGCGCCCCTGCCGCCCTCCAGGAGGACGACAGGGGCGCAATCGTATTGTCATCCCAGAAGTCGCGCGCTTCAACGGTTTTCAGGCCGCTAGCAGACGACCGGTGTAGCCCGCGTCGACGAGCTGCGAGTACGCCTGGTGCACGTCGTCGGGGACGGGCTGTTCGATCGCCCAACCCTTGTCGGGGTAGACCCAGATCCGTTGGGTGTCGCCGACGAGCATGGTGATGACGCGGTCGACATCACCGATGCTCTGGATGTAGTCGTCTAGCGGCAGGGGAAAGGACGAGCAGAGCACCTCCACCTCGGGCCACCGCTTCCGGCAGATCGCGTAGCTCCGACGCTGCTGGTAGGGCCGCGATATGAGTATCACGGACCGGATCTTGTTCAGCTCGCCATGCTCGTCGAGGACTGCACGGGTGAAGTCGATGTTGTCGCCTGTGTTGGTCGCGTTCGGCTCGACCAGGATCGCACTGTCGGGGACGCCGAGAGCGAGGGCGTGTTCGCGGTAGTGCACGGCCTCGCCACGTGGGAACCGCTCTTTGGTCGTCGGCGCGTTGGCGCCGGTGAAGACGATCAGCGGGAACATCCCTTGGAGATAGAGATCGGCGGTGTATGTGGCGACGCCCAGGTCATGGCTCCCCAGACCGATCGCGACGTCAACAGGGCGAACCTCGTGGTTCAGCTGGTTGTAGCCCCAGAGGATCTCGACGGAGGAGCGAAGGTCGGTGGGTATCACGGTCGATGGCATGCGCTGTCCTTTCAGTCGGGAAGCTTGAAGTCGTAGGTCCACGCGAAGCGCGATGCAGCGTGGACGCCTCGCGCGAACTCCACGAGGGTGTTGTCCACGGTGTAGGTATGGCGGGTCAGCACCATGACCGGCTCGCCAGAGGGCAGATTGAGCATTTCGGTCTCGTCGGGGTTGGGCATCCGCGCGAAGACCGTCTCGGTCATGTGGTCGGGCTCGTATCCCTGGAGAGTAAGCACCGCGAACCCGCCACCCCGGCCCGCTGGACCGGGCGTCGGGTCGACGAGCGGTGTGCCCTCGACATGCGCCGGGCGGTAGTAGCTCGTGAGTGTGTGCGTCGGCTGATCGCCGTCCTTGACCAGGCGAGCGCGCTCGTACACCGGCGAACCTGGTTCCAGCCCAAAGGCTTCCGCTACCTCGGCGTCGGCCTCTACCAGCTGGACCGTTTGTGTCTGATCGGTCGGCTTCCACGGCCGGCCTGACGCTTCGCGGTCGGCACCGAAGGCAACGATGTCCCCGAACTTCCACTTCCGCTTGGAGTACCGATCGACACCGAGTCGACGCAGCCGCGGCCGTTCACGAACGACAGTGCCGCGCCGACGGACAGGCGTCACCAGACCCTCGGCCTCGAGTAGCCCCACCGCTTGTCGGACGGTCTTGATATTGACCCCGTGGATCCTGGCTAGCTCGTCTTGCTTGGGCAGCGTCGTACTGGGCGGGTATTCGCCCCGCTCGATGGCAGTGCGGAGGCTCGCCGCCAGCTCGCGGTAGCCGCTGATAGCCATCAGCTCACCCTTCCTCGTCGTTCCGACATTCTCCATGCTGCCAGGTTCATTAAGAGTAGCCATAACTAGGAACTCCACTCTCACCTATCAATAAAGCCCGTTCTATTGACCAATCCTGCCGCGCTTGCTCAAATAGAGCTACCCCTATTTTTGCAAGCGAGGAGATGTCGTGACAAGTGCAGACGTGCGCAGGGATGTTCAGGTGAGTTCCTTGATCGGGCTGTCGAGAGGTGCTGCCCTGGTGGGCAGGCACCCGGTGACGCTGCGCCGCTGGATTAAGCAGGGAAAGCTCGTCGGCTGGCGGACCCCGTCGAACCAGATCTTGGTGAGTCAAGACCAGCTCCTGAGGCTGACTGCGCCGATCCGGATGGACGTCGAGGTAACCGATCGTCTCGAAGGTGCGGTCGCGTGATGAGGCTGCCCGAGGTCTGGACGCGTGAGGTGTGGGCCCGTGCTGCGGCCCCGACCATTCCGGCAGTCGATGAGGTTGGCGGCCATATGGTTTCGGCCGCGACCGGCCATCACGCCGACTACGTCGGTCAGGACTGCTGGGTCGTTGACTATTTGCCTGGTCGTCAGTTGACCCATGAGCAGGCTCGCGCCGCTATGCGAATCGCTGTGGCGCCGGACCGCCTTGAGGTGGACCGGTGGGCCGCAGCTATCGGTATGACCGCTGCTGAAGCCCGCGGCTATGCGCTGATTGAGGCGGTGGCGTGATGGACCGCTTCACCACTGCCGGGGGCGTGTTGATCGAGGTCGACCAGCTCTACACCGATGTCTACCGCGACGGTGCCCGGGTGATCTCGGTCGTCGATATCGCCGAGTCGTGGACTGATCACCGTGGTGTGCGGCGCTGCGAGGTCACCTACCGGGTTGTCGTGCGCAACGGCGTTCCGCTGGCGTTGACCCGGGTCCAGAAGATGGACGCGGCACGCCTGACCGATCCCCGCATCTACCAGCGGGTTGAGGGGGTGCAGGCGTGATGGCCCGTCGTGAGCGCGTAGTCGATGTGGTGATCCCGATCGCGCCGCCGACCGGTGCGGGAGGCTCCGGCATCGGTGTGGTGGGCGCGATGATCGCGCTGCTGATCGCGGTCGTGGTGTGCGCGGTCATCGTGTGCGTCGCGGTGACCACCACCGATTTCGGGCCGGGCGCGACCGTGCCGACCGGCCCCGGCTGCTACCCGTTCTGCCCGTCGGCGACGCCGACCGCGCCGGGCCGGGTGAGTCGGTGAGCACCCCGACCGAAACCGCTTGCATCGTGCGGCTTTTCCGGCTGCACCGCGACACCGATGTCTCCGGGTTCTCAGGCGTCGGTGTGGTCGCTGATGGCGTCGTGTGGCCCGACGGGATGGTGTCGATGCGTTGGCGCGGCCCGGTCCGCACCACGGTCGAGGCCGCCCGCATCGAGGACATCCAAACCATTCACGGCCATGACGGCGCGGCGCGCGTCGTGCTGGTGGCCGATATCTCGGGAGGTGCGGCGTGGACCGCAGCGTGAAACAGCCTGGTAAGGGCGATCTTTCGGATTGGAAGGAGCTGATCGCGGTCTCCGCGGGCATCGGTCTCGGTGAGGCGGCCGGGTTGTCGATGCGGGTCGGTGAGTTCCTCTACAGCGACACCAGCCAGGACGTGCCGTGGAACCCGTTGTCGCTGGCCATCAATCTCGCGACCGGTCACCTGGAGTGGACGGGTGCGGCCACCGGCGGCGCGGTCACTCTCGTGGTCGGTACCGCTGCCGGTGTCGCTGGGTCGGTGTGGGCGTGGCGTGCGGGCTGCGCGAAGTGCCGCCAGCTGGTCGGGAAAGCCTCGCAGCGCAAGCGGATTCGCCGCGAGGCGGTCGACTCGCAGGCCCGCTACATGGCCCACGGCAAGGAGCTGGCCGACCTGCGGCGGGATGCGGTGCTGGCCAAGGCCGGGGACCTGAAGGTCAAGCTGCGTGAAGGTGATGCGCCGGGCGTGATGATCGCCCGCGCCGTCGCCGACGGTCAGCCCCTCTACGCCAGCTATGAGGATCTGCACCTCGATATCTGGGGTCCGCGCTCGGGCAAGTCCACCAGCCGCGTGATTCCGGCGGTAATGGAGGCCATCGGCGCGGTGGTCGCGACCAGCAACAAGCGGGATGTGGTCGACGCGACCCGCGCCGCGCGCTCGACCGGCGGCCGCGAGACCCACGTGTTCGACCCGCAGGGTGTGGCGGCCGAGCCGTGCACCTGGTTCTGGGACCCGATCGAATGGGTTCTCGGTGAGGACGGCGGTGCGGGCGCCCAGGAGCGTGCGGCCGAGCTCGCCGGACATTTCGCCGTCGCCGGTGAGGCCGACAAGCGTGACGCCTTCTTCGATCCGGAGGGCGAGGACCTGTTGGCGGGCCTGTTCCTGGCGTGCGCGCTGGCGAAGAAGCCGATCACGCAGGCGTTCGCGTGGGTGACCAAGGTCGACGACAAGGAACCGATCGAGATCCTCGACGCGGCCGGTTTCGGCCTGCTTGCCGGTGCCCTGTCGGACCAGTACTACGCGCCCGACAAGCAGAGAGGCGGCGTTTTCAGCACGGCCAAAAAAATGGCCGCGTGCCTGAAATACGAGCGCATCCGGCCGTGGGTGTGCCCGCCGGCCAAGGGCGAGAGCCCGCGCCGGTCGTTCAAGGTCGCCGACTTCGTCACCTCCCGCGGCACGCTCTACCCGCTCAGCAAGGAAGGCAAGGGCAGCGCGGGGCCGTTGGTGACGGCGTTGTGTGCGGCGGTCGCCGCCGCCGGTGAGGCTGAGGGCACCCGTCACCCGCGTGGGCGGTTACCGGTGCCGATGCTGATGGTCCTCGATGAGGCCGCCAACATCGTGCGCTGGGCGGATCTGCCGAAGCAGTACAGCCACTTCGGATCTCGCGGCATGGTCGTGATGACGATTCTCCAGTCGTGGGCCCAGGGTGTGCGCTGCTGGGGTCCGGAGGGCATGCAGGCGCTGCTCAGTGCCGCCAACGTTCTCGTGCTCGGCGCGGGTCTGAAGGACACGTCGTTCCTGCGGGACATGAGTGAGTTGGTAGGCCAGCACTACGAGCTGACTACCTCGGTCAGCCAAAGCCACGGCAAGGGCGGCACACGCTCGACATCGACCTCCCGCACCATCGAAACCACCCTTGCCCCAAGCGATCTCGCCGCGTTGCCCAAGGGCCGCGTGCTGGTGTTCACCAGCGGTCATCGCGCCACCCTCGCCGAAGCCGTGCCGTGGATGGCGCGCCCGTATGCCGCGCAGATCCAGGACGCGCTCGTCGAGATCGAGCAATCCGACCCCCCGGCTGCTCGGCCGCACTTGCGTGCCGTGCCGCCGCTGTCCGACGAGGAAGGCGAAACCGCATGAGCACCAATGGAACCGACACCACCACCGAGACCGAGCAGGCCGCGCCGGAGCGGGTGATTCCGCAGATGGAGCTCGGCGAGCTGCTCGATGCGGCGATCCGCAAGGCGGTCACCGCGCAGATCACCGCCGAGGCCAAGGGCATCGCCGATGGTGTGGTCGTGGCGGTGCTCACCCCCGAGGTCGTCGCGGGGATGCGTGAGACCGCGATCATCGAGGCTCAGCACGCGCTCGAACCCAAGCCCGAACCGGAGTCCGGACCCGAGCCGGAGCCCGAGGACGCCGACGAGCCCGAGGAGCCCAAGAAGGAGCTGCGCTTCCGCAATCTCGAAGCGTTCGTCGACGGCTACATCGCGAGTCTGTATCGGCGTGAGGTCACCGCGCGCGGTAGCGAGAAGACCGCGCGGTGGTGCCCGTGCTGGTGGGCTCACGGCGAGGTCGTAGCCCGCTTGGAGGCGTTGTGGCGCGCCTTCGAGCAGCTGCGTCACGGCGACGGCGCCGAGATGGCTGGGTGGTGGGTGCAGTTCGCTGACCCGCTGATGGCGTCCATCTTCGACGTGCGGGGCCCGTTCGAGTACTGCTCGGTGGCCGAGGGGCACAGGGCCAAGCTGGCCAAGCTGCCGCTGGTGGCCGCACCGAAGGACATATTCCCCGACGGCCACGCCCACGACGAGTCGCCCGCGACGCCGATGCCGTCGACGATTCTGCTGCCGCCCGCGCCGATCGGGAACCGCCGGGTGGTCTGGGAGTTTCCCGGATGAGCGCATCGGCCCGCGCCCAGGATCACGGGTCATGGGAGACGATCACCGCCGCCCTCGATAGGGCTGTCGGCCCCGGCCGCCGGTCCGGGGCGTGGACGAAGTACTGCTGCCCGGTTCACGAGGCTGACGGCCGCCACCATAACCCGTCGCTGATTGTGAAGTACTTCGCCGACGCTGGCCGCACCAAGGTCCAGTGCCGCGCGGGCTGCGACGACCTGGATGTGCTCGACAAGCTCGGGCTGAAGGTTCGTGACCTGTACGACGCCCCGACCGCTCGCGCGCGTGGTGAGCGGCGGACCGCGCCGCGGCTTCATCATCGGCAGATCTCCCGCGCCGACCGCGCCATCGACGCCGCGGGCCTGCCGCTGCGTCAGCCGAAGAAGCCGGATCTCGGCACGCAGACCTCGCCATGGAAGA
>NZ_JBUYUZ010000003.1:0-102999 GCF_055232035.1 Nocardia sp. Tas62D01 | reverse complement strand
CTTGATGCCGCGGGCCGCTGTCGCCGCTGACTGGGTGCTGTTCTGAATCGAGCTGCCGGTGCGCCGGGCCTTGCTCGAGCGAGCCGATAGTTCAGGCCGCGAGTAGGCGACTGGTGTACCCCGCGTCGACGAGCCGCGAGTATGCCCGGCACACGTCGTCAGGAATGGGTACTTCGACGGCCCATCCCTTGGTGGGATAGACCCAGAGCCGCTGGGTGTCACCTACCAGCATGTTGATCACACGGTCGACGTCGCCGATGCTGCTGATGTACTCGTCGAGCGGCAACGGAAGAGATGAGCAGAGGACGTCTACCTCCGGCCACCGCTTGCGGCAGATAGCCCAGCTGCGACGCTGCTGGTACGGCCGAGAGATGAGGATGACGGACCGAATCTTGTCCAGCTCACCGTGTTCGCGGAGAACCTCTCGGGTGAAGTCGATGTTGTCACCAGTGTTGGTGGCCTTGGGCTCGACCAGGATCGCGCTGTCCGAAACACCAAGGCTGAGGGCGTGCTCGCGGTAGTGCACGGCTTCTCCACGGGGAAAACGCTCGACGGTCGTGGGCGCGTTTGCGCCGGTGAAGACGATCAGCGGGGCCATGCCCAGGTGGTAAAGGTCAGCCGTGTAGGTGGCGACCCCAGGTCGTGACTGCCGAGTCCGATTGCTACATCGACTGGCCGCACCTCATCGTTCAATTGGTTGTACTCCCAAAGGATTTCGACGTCGGAACGGAGATCACTAGAAGGAAGTGTCGTCGACGGCATGGTGGAGTCCCTTCAGTCAGGCAGTTTGAAGTCGTATGTCCAGGAGAATCGGGATGCCGCATGTACTCCGCGCGCGAACTCGACCGAGCATGGCCACCATTACTGCAGCCGGGTTCGAGATGGCGGGTCACCGCATCCCTGAATCTCCATGAGGCAGCGATGAGCAAATCCGTGCCTGGTGGACTACGCAGCGCAGCGACGCGTTCCTGTATCGCCAGCACCGACGCCCAGCGACCTAACAAGTCCATCCGTAGGCGCAGCCGAACGGCCTTGATGCACCGTCCGCCACGGACCTAGCCGCCGAAAACAGCTGGAAAGCCCTGGTCAGGGCGAGAATTCCTGTGGTTTGGGCTGGAATCCATTCACAGCCGGGGTCAGCCTACTAGAGGTAGATCTCTAAAGGAAAGAACTAAAGGCCGACTCGATTTTGTGCGTGTCACCTGCGCAAATGCAGGGTCGTGGTCGGCAAGGTATGCGAGTCGGTCGGCAAAGTATTCGTGCGTTCCTGGGAAAACACGGCCGTCCTGGTCGGCAAGGTATGCGAGGACAACTTGCTGGCAGCAGCCGCTCGTCCCCAGATTGAGGATGGGTCGGCAAGGTATGCGAGGACAACACCGCATCGGAGCTGGTCGGCAAGGTATGCGTGGATAACCGTCTCGGGTCGGCAAGGTATGCGAGCAGTGGTGCGATTCCTGGTGCGGCGCCCGCAACGGTCGGCAAGGTATGCGAGCGGTACCGCCACAAGGGCTCGATGGTCTGGCAGGCTGGCCAGCATGCCCCGGCAGAAACGCAGCGACCTGGACTTCTTCAACGCTGCGGTTGAACTGTGGGACGCCGAACCCGAAATCGGTTACTTGGCGCGGCTGTTCACCCAAACCTCCCTGCCGTACAAGGAGCCCAAAGACAATCCTGCGGCGTGGCGGCGGGTCAACGGCAACACCCAGCTCATCGTGCGACCGGGGGTGATCTTCGGCCCGGACGGCGAGGCCAAGTCGCTCGGATACCCGTTCGGCAGCATCCCGCGGCTGATCCTGACGTGGATGAGCACCGAAGCGGTCCGCACGAAGAATCGAGACCTGGTGTTGGGTGCGAGCCTGACCGAGTTCATGCGCAAAGTCGGGCTGATAAAGGACCACGAGCTACCCAGCGGCGGCAGGAAAGGCAACGGCACCCGCGCCAAGCAGCAGATGGAACGCCTTTTCCGGTCCACGGTCTCCGTGGAGTACATCGGCGACGAGCACCGGCAGTTGGGCGCCCAAATGTCGGTGGCGTCGGGATATGACCTGTGGTGGAAACCGGGCGCCGAAGATGACCAGCCGTCGCTGATGGAGTCCATGGTGCGGTTGTCCCCGGAGTTCTTCGAGCAGGTCGTTGAAGCCCCGGTGCCTGTGGACATGCAGGCGCTGATGCTGCTGCGCGAGTCGCCGATGCGGCTGGATATCTACACCTGGTTGACCTACCGCATGTCGCGACTGAGGAAGCAGACCACCGTGCCGTGGGCCTCGCTCAAAGGCCAGTTCGGATCCGAGCTCGCCGACACCAAACAGGGCAACTACCAGTTCAAACGCGATTTCAAGAAGCGCCTCGCCGAGGTGACCACGGTGTACAAGGAGGCGAACGTGGACGTCACCGACTCAGGCCTGGTGCTGCGCCCCAGCCTCACCCACGTACGCAAGAGTCCCGGCTTCCTGGCCTTGGAACGCGGCCAATAGTTCCGGTTGGCTCAGCCCACTTCTGGTCGACCGAATCGTGGGCGGGACACACCAGTTAGGAATCAGCGATTGGTGCGAACTCGGGTGCCATCCTCGGCGCGGCGAAGGTATTCGGTGACTTAAGCGTTCGGGAGGCTGAACAGTGTCCACCGCGGTAAAAGTCAAGAACGGTGCGGAACCGACCGATCAAGAGGCTGAGCGCTGGCTCGCTGCGACCGAGTTGGCCAGCGATCAGCAGGCAGCCATATTGCTGTCGCGCGCGATGTTTCCGGCACGGTACGGGTTCGCGAAACGAGAACCCCTGATCCCGCCAGCCGCGGACAGTGATTCCGCCGCCAAGGTGATGTGGCTGCTGAAAGTTGGGCAGACGCCCACGCCTGTGGCTGTTCTGAAAGCGGTTCCTACTGAGGGGTCGGCGCCCACCAAGTCCGCGAAGAAGCTGGCCAGAACGCACGAATGGTTCGCCAGGCAACAGCGCGCGAAGAAGGTCATCGCCACGACCAAGGACGCGAAAGCTCTCAGCAAGCTGCTGGCCGAAGCGGTGGCAGCACATTGGCGCGAGCACGGCACCGGCCCGCACTGGAGCGAGGCTGTGGCCGCCCCCGAGGTTGCGCAGTGGTGGACCGAGGCGACCGGCATGGCGTACCTCGGCAAGGACTTCCGACCAGCCATCTTCCTGACGGCCCGGAAATTGGGGTGGATCGCGTTCAACACCCAGGAACGCTCCTTATGCACCGGGCGGCGGTTCCACCGCCGCCACCTCGGCGACGAAATCTCAAAGGCTCCGCACGAGGACATCGGCTATTTCACCGCCGCCTACATCAGCATCCATCAAGCCATTCACGGCCACAGCCCGGATTGGGCGCAGATCGCCGAATCAGCCACCGACCAGGACGGTCTCCGGTTATTCCTCGATGCCGATGATGCGACGGCACAATCCCGGTGGATCGCCACGCATGGCTGGATCGTCTTGCGAGACGGAAGCATGCAACCAGGAAAGCGCGTCGCTGCAGAGGCTCGCAGTCGGGGCCACAGCATGCCCGATCGACCGCTGACCTGAGCGTTGCTGCGCGCTCAAGCTGTGTGCGGTGCCTGTCAGGCAGATAGACCGTGCGCCGGTGAGATTCGCTGGTTCGGCTGACCCGTAAACGACGAAGCGCCCCCAGAAAATCTGGGGGCGCTTCAGCCTTCGGTCTATCTACGAAGGGAGTGGGCTGATGGCTCTGCAGAAGCAGAACGACTGCGCCCACTTACGTCTGTAGCGTAACACGTCGTGGCGATCGTCGAGAAGGCTGGTCAAAAGGGGTTCATCACGCGGGTTCGTGAGATCGCGTCCAGCGGAACTCCATGGCATCGTCGGTTGTGGCGTGGAGGGACCCTACAGATCGCTCGGGAACTGCTGGATGAGAGCGTCACGCCGGGTATGTCGGTCAGCGCGGTTGAGGATCTGCGCGCGTACGCCAAGCACCTGCTGCAAACCGATCCTGGTCTCGGTACCTTGCGCAACGTTGTCGGCAAAGCGGCCGGCGCGATCAACCCCGGAATCACCACCGGGAGCCACTCCTACGTGCAGCTGTCCGAACATGTGCGACGCACGGACCAGTCGTATTTGTCGAACTGGGCCGCCGAATTCGACAAGGGCAAACCGATCGATGTGGAGGGGGCGGCACGGCGGATCGCCGCCCACATCCTCGATTCCGGCTATCACAAGAGCAGTCTTCACACCTGGATCGGAAGCATGCAGCAAAGCGGCACCTTCACGGTCCCGGATTTCCTGAACACGGCCGCGGACCGGCTCTCCAAGCCCGAACGGGTCTTCACCTTCTGCGTGCCGATCACCAACAACACGCCGTTCGAGATCACCCCTGACCGCGCGCCGGGCTGGTTGACCGCAGTGGATACCGCGGGGTGGAAGAAGCAGCACGCACCCGATGCCGACTCGATCCGCTACCAGGGGTCGTTCCTGCTGGAAGTGTGCGCAAAGGAGATCAACTCCGCCGCCGACCGCGCTCGCGCCCGGATCTCCGATCTCGAGGCGAAGTTCCAAGTAGGTGGCCGCCCTCAGATCCAGCTCGCGAAACAGATGTGGTCGAAGGAGAAGGGGAAGATCTTCGCCACTCAGGCCACCAATCGCATGCTCGATGTGCGCTCCTTCGAGCGCCTCGATCAATTGCAGGACTTGCAGATGCCCGACTACATCACCAGCGCCTTGGCGCTAATTCAGCCTGTCCGAACTGGGGCCGCTCACCTGGCCATCATGAGCGGCTGGTCGGCCATCGAGTCGTTGCTGGTAGGTCCAGACGACCGCGACGTTGTTGGGGCCGAACGGTTTTCACTCATCGTCGCCGCAAGTATGCCCCGCGCCGAGCTAACCAGGCTTGCCCACAACTACCGCAACAGCAACGACGACGCCCTTGCCCGAGAGCTGACGGACTGCCCCGACAATCTCAGCCGCGCCAAGCGGTTTCAGCAGCACCTGTGCTCGGGCACGCCGGTCACGATGCCGAGCGACGTCGACAATCTGGCGATCAAGCGCCTGACCCCGTTCCTGGTCGGCCCAGGACCCGAAGTCCGCAAAATCGCTGACATCCTCACCAACGAGTTCGTGCGGTTCTACCGCAAGCGAAACCTGATCGTGCACGGCGGGAAAACACACGCCGACAACCTGCATCCGATCTCTGAGACCATGTCTCCCCTGATCGGCGCCGGTGTGGATCGGCTAATCCATGTCGGGCTCAAGTTTGGGATCCGTCCTATCGCTCTGGCCGCGATGGTCGCGACCAACCTTGACTATCTCGTGCCCGCCACCGCAGATAACGCCGGCAACCTGCTCGAAATCATGGAACTGCCAGGGCGGTGAGCGGGAGCGCGTAGTGCCATTGGCCGCACTCGCCGACGATCAGCCCATTTCGCGTGCCGACGCGATGCGCGCTCTGGCCACCGTTCGACCGCGCCGCACCGCCTGAGGCGTTTTACGAACGGAATCCGATCGATAGGCCGCACTTTAGCCAGTCGGAGGTTTGCTCCTACGATCAGAGGTATGAGCACACCGCTGGATCCGAAAGCGCCGTACTGGACCCGGCGAGACGTTGCGGATTACTTGGGCTGGTCACCACAGACGGTGAGCTCGTACCTATCGGCAGGTCGCCTGCCGGAACCATTTGATCGTGTCGCGGGCTCACCGATCTGGGAACCACAGACGATCATCGCCTGGAACGAAGGGGGTCGGCCAAAACGGTTGGTCGACTGAAATCACTGGCCTGACCAGCATCGCTCGCTCGGGCTTGCGAGATTAGTTTCGTACTACGTAGTCCACGACGGCGGCGGCCAAATCGCCAGTTCCCTGTTCCAGGACCTCGTTCCGATATGCGTCCCAGTTGGCCAGTTTTCCGGCGTCGCGAGGTGCGCCCCGGCGGGCCATCCGCTCACGGATCTGGTCAGGTTCGGCCGACACCCAGATGGTCTGGACCTGCCGCGCCGGTGCTGACACGGATGACTCGATGTACTCGCCGAGTGAGATTCCCTGCTGGGCAGCGCATCGGACGTGACCAAGGAACGGCGCGTCGACAACCACCGGCGTGCGGTGGCCAGTGATGAGCGCGTGGCGGATCAGGGCGCTGTAGATGTGTGGGTTGATGATCCGCGCGTAGACGCTGCTGTCCCGGTCGTGCGGGTCGCCGGTCAGCTCGGTCATAACGGACTCTTCGAGCTCGGGCGCGAAGCTGTCCTTGTCGATGAGCACGGCGCCCATGACTTCGGTGAGATGACGGGCCGCTGTCGACTTTCCCGACGCCGGAAAACCACACACGATCGTGACGCCGGTGTCCGTTGCAGCCGCGATCCGGTCCAGCTCGCGAGTCATCACGAACTGCGCGACGGCAAATGGTTGGGGCTGACTCGCTGGTCGCATCAAGTTCTCCTTCACCCCCTGATCAGGAAGGGGGATCGGTCGCCGCAAGCAGCTTCAGCAGAGCGTCGGAGATCTGCGGATTCGCTGCGATCGTGTGAGCGGATGACAGGGTGTGGCCACTGCCGTCGGAGTCGGTGACGATCGCGCCGGCCTCGCGCGCGATCAATACTCCGGCCGCGACATCCCACGGTTTATTCGACAAAAGCACACAAGCGTCGATGCGTCCCTCGGCGACCCACACAAGATCCAGCGCGGCTGAGCCCAACATCCGAACCCGCTCGATCTGCTCGGCGAGCGCGGCCGTCACAGCGAGCCGCTGCCGGTTCTTTACCGCCGCGCCCGCACCGACGGCGTAGTCACCGATCGAGACGATGGCGTTCGACAACAAATCCGTGGCGCTCGCGGTAATGCGTCGGCCATTGCAGATCGCGCCTTTCCCAGTGGATGCGTGATATTCCAGGTCGAGGAACGGTGCGCCGATCACGCCGACTATCGGCACATCGTCGCAGGTCAATGCCAAGGAGACCGCGCACAGCGGCAGGCCGTGGATGAAGTTCGATGTTCCGTCAATCGGGTCGAGAATCCACCGATATCGCGAACCGACAGCCGTTTCGGCGCCGTCGGCCTCTTCCCCCAGAAAGTCGATGCCCTCGGCGGCGCCCTGCAGATATCGCCGCACCGTTTCCTGGATACGCATATCGAGGTCGGTCACGAAATCACGGTCGTCCTTGCTGCGCACTTCACCCGGCCCGACGGTGCGCAGCAGCTCGCAACCGCGCGCCACGGCCACTCTCGCCACATCGAGCATCGCTGCCACCTCAAAGCTCATTGGACGCGCCTTTCCCCGCTGTCGACCCACATGCTCTCGAAAACATCGGAGAACGTAGTGAAGATCCCCCGCCCGCTGGACTTGCGCGCCACGAAGGTTGGAGACTCGACACCCCGCGCCGTAGGCATGTATGGCTGCATGACGCACACGGCGGCGTCAATGATCGTGATGTTGAACCGGATTGGCTGGTCGTAGACACGGATCAGCAGCGAACCGGGCGCGCTCGGGCTGGTTTTGTTCCGAATGCGTTCAAGGGTGCGGATATTCGTGTCGGTGAGGTTTGTCAGCAGCCCCGCCGGATGCCCCTCCTCGATCTCTCGATCCCGAATGCTGGTGCCGTCCGGATCAAGGAACAGGCATCGAATGACCGTCCCGGTGTCCAACAGCCGCACGATGTCGGAGTCGGAATACTGCTGGCACAACATGTTCAAGGACAGTCCGGCCATGTCGATCTGCTGAGCCGTCTCGAACAGTTCCTGCGGCGGCATCGCCCGCATGAAGTCCAGTCGAGTCGCGAAAACCGCCTCGACATCGGCCATTTCGCCCCGGCTGGAAGTTCCTCGTGGTCGCGGTGGCTCAGGATGCCGCACCAGATCATCTGGATCCCCCGAGAATTCCTCGAACAACTCCGCGATCTTCCATTCGGGGAACATGGCCTGAAGGATCCGGCAGTGGTGCGGATAGGGCAAGCGGGAAACATCACCAGCAAGCCACCGGTAGAACTGCGCTTTCCGCGGGCCACCCCCAACAAGTTCGGGCTCCAGGGTTCTCGCGAGCTGGTCGTACTCGCGGTTGAACGACGAGACCGTTTGCAGGTGACGTTGCTGGAGAAGAGCTTTCAAGACGGTGCCCATAGCCGCCTGCCTTCAGTATGAAACATCAGTGTTGACCGAAGGGTACGCCGGAGGAGACAAGGAAGAGACAAGGAAGAGACACAAGCGCGCAAGGTGAGACATTTGCGGCGGCGAGACGATACCTGGCACGCCGATACCTTGTTGATGTCCGGCACTGGTTCCAATGCCGCTTAGCTCGCCCCCTGTAGAGCTGTGACCGGCGGTTTTGCGGATGGTCGTCGTTGTGTCGGCGTGATGCAGCTTTGGTTGGCCAGCCGGATGGTAGCGGGTCCGGTGTGACGGGTTCCCTTGTCTGCCTTGCGTTTTACTCGGAAGCTGTTGTGTCTGGCGCGTTTGACGACGCGGGGGTAGGAGCGGTGGCGGCGGGGGTTGAGGTGGCGTTTTGCGGTGATCTGTTCGGCGAGTTCGGTGTGGAGCTCGAGTTGGCGGTCAGGGGGAAAAACCGTCCGGGCCTGCGATGGTGTCGCGGGCGAGTCGGACGGTCTGGGTGAACTTCACGCGGTCGGGATCGATGCCGGTCTCGACCGCGGCCCGGCAGATCAGCGAGCAGATCGCGTAGTGGGCGATGAGGAATCCGTATATTTCCTGGCGGACCATGTCCGGGGTTTGCGAGCGCAGGGTTTTGGCGGGGCCGCGGAGCTGCGTCTTGATTTGCCTGTTCGCGGCTTCGTGTTCCCAGCGTTGGTGATAGGCCTCGGCCAGGATCAGCGAGGGTGCCTCGTGCGGGTCGAGGATGGTGGTGAGCAGGCAGATCAGCTCACCGCCTTCGCCACGGTCGGTGATCTCGTACTCGATGACGCGGGCGAAACGAGTCCGGTCCCAGTCCAACTCCTCCCCGGCTATGGCCGCCTCCAGCAGCTCGGCCCGCATTTTCGCCGGGGTTTTGGGCGCGAAAAGCAGTGTCACATAGGAGCCGTCACCGAGGCGGTCCACGATCGGCAGGTCCATAATGTCACCGAGACGCCACAACAGGTCGGCGTCGGTGTCGGCGCCCTGGCACCACAGTTTGAAACTGTAGAACCCCTGGTCACACACCAACATCATGCCGGGTTCGAGTAACCAGATCAGTTCGGCCGCGGCGGTGCGTTCACCGGTGCCCTTGCCCACGACCGGCCCGATCACCGCGCCCAGGCTCACATGCGAGCCGCATTCGGTCAACGTCACCACCCGTGCCTGTGGCAACACTCCCTTGCTCGGTTTACCGAATTCCGTTGCGTTGGCCTCGGTGTCGGCCACGTCGAACACCATGCCATCAATCGAGACCAGCCTGCGTCGCGCGTAGAACGCGTCCAGGGTCAGCCGCGACGCCACCGGCACCGCGATCCGCTCGAACAGTGTTTTCATCGGCTCGAACCCCAGCCGCTGCCGGGCCTGGGTGATCCCACCCGAGGTCGGCAAACTCCACTTCGGATCCCAACAACGCCAAAGCCGCAGCGGCCCAACCAGTTTCCGCATCACCCCCTCGTAGTCCACACCTGCGAACAACGCCAACGCGACCACGAAATACATCACCAAATGCGGCGGCAACGTCCCACCACGACGCTTGGGCGCCTTGCCGTGCTCGGAAATCGCCATCTCCACCGCATCACGGTCCACCACAGCGGTCAACACACCCAACGACACCTGATCGATCAACGACACCGCACCCACATCCACCACGTCGGCGACGCTAACCCCAGCACCGACACGATCCGGCACCGACACGCCCAAAAACGCTCCACACCAACCAGTCTCACAGACCAACCAGCTGGCACTACATCGCAATCATGCCGATGACCTGCGAAAACACGTCAAGCTAAGTGGCATTGGCACTGGTTCCCAGCTCAACGCCCCGATAACCCGAGGGCTTTGCGCTCTCGTAGCTTGCGCCGAACCGAGGGTGGCTGGCTAAAACGGCTGGTCGGCTGAAATCAACCCTGGACGTGTAGGAGGTACGCTCCTACACTCGATAAATACGTAGGAGCATCCCTCCTATGACCTGGAAGGAGAGAACCGATGGCCGCATACTTCCAGTCCTTGTCGACTCAGACATGCACTTTCAGTAGCGCATTCGCCGATCGAGAGTTCAGTGAGCGTTTGGCCCCCGAGGAGGCCGCCGAGGTCCGGAAAAGACTCGGGCCTGCCGGCGTGGTTGCGATGCGGGAGTTGCTGCTACTGCACCAGAAGGGCGTTCTCGACGCGGTCGTTGCCGAGGACGGCGAACTGAATTTCTACGCCGTCGAGCGGGACTTCTATGTCTCCGACCAGGTTTCAACACGTCCGTCGTGACGCCCTCGGCGACAGGGGTGTTAACCGCTGCCAACTCCCGACACGCCGAGTGCTGCGGTGACGGTGTGGTGGAGGGCGTTCGGTTCGAAAGGGGCAGAGATTGTTTCGGCGCGCGGTGCTCGCGGCTTTGGGGCTGACTTCGATCGACTGCTGCAGTAGAATCACACTAACTGTAAACAGTCTAAACTGTTAGAATGTTTACATGTCTGAGCATCGTGAACGTGCCCAGGCTCTCCTGCCCGTATCTCGTCCCAAGGGGATGCTCCGATGAAGATCTTGTCGAAGAAGAAGTCCGCGGATCTGCCCGCTGATGTGCTGGAGCGCCGCGTCCAGGAGGCGCGCGTCGTGCTGGCCCACCAGCACGACCCGGCGCTCGTCGATGCGCTGTCCAAGCGGGAGCTGGCCGCGAACCGGGCACTGGCCGAGGCCATGCGCGACCACCAGCGCAAAGACCAGCTCGTCCGGATGGACTCGGCCGCAGCCGCGGCCGCGCGGACCCGGAGCACCGTGGCCGCGCTCGCGGACCGTGAGGCCGAGGAGCTGCTCCTGGCGCAGCGCGCCATCAGCGAGGCGCGGCGTGCCACCAGCCCGCAATCGCGCCTCGCGCGCCTGTACAAGCGCCGCACTCTGGTGCTGCGCATCCTGACCTTCGTCATGGTCGCGTCGATGCTCTACTCCGCGGTCACCGTGCAGCAGAACATCGCCCCGGCCGGCGGGGCCAGCAATCCGATGTTCTGGTTCTCCTACGCGCTGGAGGCTCTGATCAGCGGCTCCCTGCTGGCGATCATGCTCATCGACAGCGACACCGTCGAATGGCTACCGGAGATAGAGAAGCAGAAGGGCATCGAGGTGGCTCTGCTGGCGGTGACGATCGGACTCAACACCTTCCCGTACATCACGCGCTTCAACTTCTACGGCACCGTCGTCCACACGATCGCTCCGGTCATGATGGGCGTCGCGCTCTCCATCCACGACCGAGCAACGCGCCGCTACGGGAGCGCGATCATTCGGGCCACCGAGACCATTACCGAAACCGATGAGATCACCACGCGGCTGGCCGAGCTGACGCGGATGAACGTCGATCCGATGGACTCCTTCGCACACGCCAACGCCGCTGTGACCCACCACCGGACCGCCGAGCGCGTCGACGTCTCCCCCGCACCCGCACTGGAGCAGCCCGCACCCGCAGTGCGGGACGACGCGGAAACCCGCACCCCGCACCTGGAAACCCGCACCACTGCGGGTTCGGGTCACCCCGCACCCGCAGTCGATCCCGCACCCGCACCTGCACCCGCAGTCGATCCCGCACCCGCACCTGCACCCGCAATCGACCCCGCACCCGCACCTGCACCCGCAATCGACCCCGCAGCGGCCCGCACCACTGCGGGCCCCGCACCCGCACCCGCACCTGCGCCCGCAGTGCGGGACGACGCGGCGGCCGCGACCCCGCACGACACCGCCGATTCGGTCGCTGAACTGGCGTTGGTGCGGACCCGCACCGAAATCCCGCACCCCGCAGCCAGCGCCGCCGCGATCGACACCGAAACCCGCACCACCAGCGCCATCGACGACCTCAACAGCGCCGACCAGAGCTCCGCTGCGGGCACCGAGACCAGCGACAACGCCGACATCAGCATCGATACCGGTACACGGCCCGCAGTGAATGAGCCGACCGACGCGGCGCATGCCTCCGTCGACGAGCTCGTCGGCGCGCCGGCCGGCGACATCGACACCGACGACGACCAGGCGCACACCGAGGCACCGGCAACGGTGGGCGAGCCGCCCCTGTCGGACGCCAAGCCCGCAGTGCGGACCCGCACCACCCCGCACCAGCTGACGTCTCCCCGCCTCAGCCCGGCGCCCGCACCGGCCCGCACCGGCGCTCCTCTCGTCACGGCGGCCGCGACGGCCCGGCAGCTGCCGGAGTGGATGTCGCCGGTGTTCGAGCTCGCCGAGCAGGTCAAGGCGCGCGGCATCACCAAGACCAAGACGGTCGAAGAGGTTGCCGCGGTCATCACCGCGATCGACGCGGGCGCGGCGAACAACGCCATCGCGAAGGCACCGGAAACCCAGATGTCGTACAGAACCGTCGCGAGCATCCGCAAGGCCGCGGCCGAGATCCGCAACGAGCACCGCGGTGGCGGCCGCGTCATCGAGCTGAGGAAGTAGGGAACCGACGTCATGGACTACCACCGCCATCACATCCACGACGAGCAACCCGTCAAAAACACTGACGGTTCCGCGATTTCGAACCGTCAGCACTACTAGCGGTCAAAACCGTCAGTCGGCCCGACGCTTTAGTCGTATGACTCACAACCGCTCAGGCGAGACCCCACGAACGACTCGAAGGCGTGAGAGGCACAGGATGGGCCAGGACGACAGCTCGGTGGCGGCACGGCGCGCAGTGGTGTGCCGCGCCGTGCAGGTGTGCACTTTCAAATCCGGAATGGGGCCTGGTACAACAGCTCTCAGAGCTCTACCAGAGTCGACGCGGGCAATCCGCTGGCCACACACACCCGGTGTGGATGCGTGTCGCAAACGGCTTTTTCGGTGCGATTGTGGTGGGGTGGGAACAACAAATGGCCGCTCAGCGGCCGATCTGACCGAAGCTCGACAGCAAGAAACCCCGGTCTCGTTTCGTTTGGCCGCGAGAGAGATCCGGGGTTCCGTAACCCAAGCTGGGTGCGAAGCCTCAAATGAGGGGTCCGCTGCGACTCCTCGAACGAGGGCCCGCGCGTATCACGATACAGGTCCACTCGGACATCGTCCGAGCGGACCGGGTGATTTCACGGGGCGTGTCGCATCCGGCTCTGACCAGAAGGACATGCAGAGACCGATGCCATCCGGCACCCGAGGAAAACGATCAGCAGCCACGTCGAGTACGCTCCGCGGCCATCTCTTAGACCACGCACCGGATCGCGACTCCGGCGCGCGGGGCATGCGGCCGATACCCGCATGCCCCGCTGCCGCCGGACTCCGGTGTGCGCCAGGACATTCCGTCACCTACCGGAGGAGGTGCTGCTGACCTGACCAATACCTAACTTCACCCTCAGTGCAGCTGTGGTGTGACCCAACAAAATCGCGCCAACGATTGGTCTCACCCGCTGTTCTTCGAAAGACGCCTGCGAATCGCAGATGCGTCCCTCTTTTGTGTCCCTAGGAAGGACTGCCCAGTTGAGCAGGTCCAATGGTAAAGCACGCCCGGGCCCGGGCGCGGCGCTCCTGATCGAGAAGGTTCGCCACCGGGCTGGTATCGACGACGACGCGACCGCCTCGAGCAGACGATCGCCGAGCTCAACACCGGTCAGCGTGGCGCCAGCTGGTCGCTGCCGGTCCCTGACGGCGCTTCAGCGCTGGTGCCTGTGGTCAGAGTGAAGGACTGGCTGCCCGGCGTGGCTCCGGCTCTGGACAGCACGGACGCCGAGATCGTCGCCGGACTCAACCGCCACCAGACCGGCACAAGTTGGTCGCTGCCGCTCGCGGACGGCGCCTCCAACAAGGTGCCGGTGTGGGACAGCCCGCGGCAGTGGCTGCACTGCCTGCGCCTGGAGTTGGACACCGAATGTGGCCGCGGGCTGCTCAAGCGGCTGCGAACTTGCGCGAAGACGGTGCTGAAGATCGCCAAGGTGATGGCGGCGGCCGCCAATACGGGCAACGGCCGCAACCTCACTGCCTCGATCGCGACCATCGTCAAGCGGTCCGGGTTCCAGAAGGCGGCAGTAGAACGCGCCCGCGCCGTCGTGCTGAAGCTCGGGTTCGCCGTGGACATGGCCACCGGCCGGCACCTGTACAAGCATGAGCGGGTCGCCGCGCTGGCTCACCATGGCGGCTACCAGGCTGCGGCCGCCAGCGTCTGGCACTTGACGGTCCCCCGCGCCGCGGTCGGCCGGGCAACACCGCTGAAGCCTCGCCGCAAGTCCGCGAGCCTGGGCCGGTTAACCCGCGGTGCACACATTGCTGCGGCCGTAGCCGCCGGTGGAGGCCAGGACAACAGCCGGGAGGACCTATCTTCAAGAACTTTAGTTCTTGAAGAATCTCTAGTTGGTAAGAACTCACCAAAACGCGCGCGAGCGCACGCACGGCGCGGAAAATTCTCGAAAAAAAGCAGCAGAGAACGCCAGGAGCGGCCGCTACGGCCGTTGCATGCGCAGCAGGCGGCCGCCGAGCTGGTCGCCGCATCCATCGGCCTGGACCACGGGCACATCGGCGCGATCACCGACGTGCTCATCATCGTGGGGATCGACACCCTCCTTTTCGACGGCTACGCCATCAAAAAGCGCATGGACCAGCACAACCAGGACCGCGGCCTGTCCTGGCCGGACCGGATCCAGAACCCAGCTGCATTCCTGCGGGCACTGCTGCCTGGCATCGACTGGACCACTCAGATCCCGTCGGAACCGGCCGCTATGGTGCGTGCACGCCGCACCGCACGCCGAGCCGCCGAGCACCAGGCCGCCGCCGAACGCCAGCGGGCCAGGAACATGCCCGCACAGGTCACAGACCGCATCGAAAATGGCACCTACCAGGCATTCCGCGCTCTCATGGACCACAAGAAACCACGCCTGGCGAAGAAGTCCCCTGAACCGGCCCCTGAACAGCCCGCTGAGCCTGAGGAGAGCGGGAAGCCGCTACTGTCCTGGCTCGTCGAAGATGACGCGGCTGCGGGCCCCACAGGCGGTATTTCAGGTGCCGACGACGCAGGCTCGGACCGCCGCGAGATCGAACTCACCGCCGCCGCAGGTGAATGCCGCTGCGTGTTCTGCCCGGAGCCAGGCATCGTGCGCGAAACTGTGCCGTCGCGATCGGCTGTGTGTGAGGACTGCTGGCACAGCACCGGATTCGCCGCGCTCTACCCCGACACCGGCCTGGTCACGGCGATGACGGAGGCGGTGTAGACCACGGTGCGCATCCTGCCTCTCGCACCAGCAGCAAGCGATGACGTGACGATGACCAGTGAGTCATTGCTGGGCCTGTGGCTGTCGCATCGGGTCGGGGTAGCGGGCAAGTAGTTCGGGGCTGCTCGCTCCGGATTGGACGTACGGAAGCGGGATCATCCGCGGATCGTCGCCCGGCCGGAAAGCCTCTACGACATCGAGATGGTCAAGAAGTCTGTCAAGATCCGGTTTCCACCAGCCGTGCTTTTCGGTTGAGTGGCCGACGAGATCCAACTCAATGCTGGAGTCGGCCAGGCGATTCGATGTCTCCGAAAATGACAGCATGAAGCTGGTACGGCGTTCCCAGACCATGTCAGCGCGGCGCTCTGGTCTGAACTCTGACGGCGGATAGAACCACGTGAGCGCATTGTCACCGGAGTACTCGCGATCGAGCTGCCAGCCGCGTGCCTCCAGCCGGGTCGCCAACAACTCGGCGTCAGCAACCAGCTCCTTCACGTCCTCGTCGAACTCTTCGATCAGCTCATCGCCCAAGATGACCTCACGCACGCCGCGAGGATCGCGGATTACCAGACGCCTCGCCGGCGCCGGCGCTGCTGTCACTGCGCCCGACACCTGCATCGAACCCTTTTTGCCGCTCCGCGCCTGTCTACGTGCTTTCTTCTGCCCACTCTGTTTCCCCATGGCACTGGCGTACCAGCATCCCTACGCACCTGGGCGCCGCCACGCCGGAACAGCAGCACCCATTTCGCCAATGCCGGTTGACGAAAGCTATTGGGCAGGAAGAAGACTCACGACATGGCGGCCATATTGAACTGTGTGCCCCAGCTGCGAGGACCACCACGCCGCCGCGCTCTGACATCTGCCCTGGCGGGAGCGTGACTGCGACACGTTCACCCGGAAGGAGGCTGCGTGATGCCGCGGCTCTAGATCTAGACTGTTGACAGTCTAGACTGTTAGAATTGAGTCATCTGGTCAGCACGCCAGGAAGAGATACAGATGACCGCCAAGAGTCACCCCACCGATCTCGCCACAGTTGGCCAATCCGATCGGACAACGCTCAAATGCTCGTGCGGCGCAACCCATGGCATCACCAGTAAGCGCATCCAGAGCCCGTATAACCCGGCACTTGCCACCAGCGTCGTCAGCACCGCCGATTTTCTGGCACAGCGCGCCTGGATTAAGGCCCACCGCGAGCACGGGCGGATCTCTCAGAGGTGAGAACCTCGCGGGGTGCCTGCGGCGGCCGCGCGGCCGAGGAGGACCGGCGCGCGGCGGAGCTCGACGCCGCTGCGGTGGAGACGTGCCTGATGTGCTCGTCGGCGCCCGGCACCCGTCCGGACGTTCGATGCCGTCGCGCCCAGCTGTGAAGACCACCAGGCCGTCGCCTCGAGCTGACATCCGCCCTGGTCGCAGCATCTAACAGTCAAAACTGCCCAGCTTATAGACTCATAACAGTTTAAACTGTTATGATTGGGAAAGCGGAAACGCCGCGAGGCAGTACAAATCGAAATCGACAGGGAGAGAACGAAATTGGACACTGAAACGACTGCACCAGGCTTCATCGACTTCGAGGATTTCGCGGCCATCGACCCTGCTCTTGCCGCCGCGGCCCGGTGGTACAAGGGCCTGATCCTGGATCGGTGCCGAGCATGCGCGCGGATATCCCTACTGGGTGGGAAAATTCCCGCACATGGTCGATGGTGAGCCCGACGAGCGGGAGGAATGGTCGGTCAGTATCGGGCGCGCCCGCGAAACCGGGGAGTGGCACATTGAAGTGTCGACAAACGATCTGGTGGCTCACCAGCTGTCCGACGCTGGCGCTGAGGGCTTGATCACCACAATCCGCGCCGCTCAGGCCACACAGCGCGGAGACGAGCAGCACCGCGATCGATGGACAGGGCCTCTGCGGTTCGCCGAGTTCGTCACGCGGGGCCGGGCGGAATACCCCGCCCTGTAGCCGCACCACCGCACGGGCCGGGACTTTGGCCGGCCAGTGGCCCGACGATCCGCAGGCACTCGGGCAGTTGTAGGCGACTTGCCGACCGCGGAGCGGACGGCGCATACTTCCCGGAAGAGAAGGAAGAAAAGAATGTAACGAAAGCCGCTAAGGAATGGAAATTGAGGGAAAATTACCTTATTATTGTAGATAGCAGCACACAGGGAGAGGGAGAAAACGGCAATGAACGCAATCGACAAGCTCGACAACATCGAAGCGGTGACGACTCGCCTGCGCGAGTACGATCTGGTACTGCTCGATCAGGCGATCGCGCGGTGGAAGATGGAAATCGGCTCGCGGAAGATCGATGTCGGTATCGCGCTGAACGCCGCAGTGCTTATGATCCTTCGCGCGGACAACGAGGAACTGGTCCGAGAGCTTGCCGCATCGAAGGGATACTCGGAGGAGAAGGTGGCCCAGATGATCAAGGTCCACAAGTTCTTCATGGACGAGTTCTTCGACGTGCTGGAGGATGTGGTCGAGACGCGGAAGCGGTTGGACGGACGAATCAAGTCCAACAAGAAGATCGCATAGGAATAAATAGTGCGGGTTGGAAAAAAGTCCGGAAACAACGTGACAAAACCCAGCCCGCACGCTATATACTAGCTATGACCAAAGGGAGAACGCGAGAAACGCAAACTACAGCGAAAGGGAAGATTACCATGGTAAGGAATAATGGAAGAAATGGAAGAAAAGGAAGTAAAGAAGAAAGTAGTTATAAGAATAAACTGTTTATTCTTATAACTACTTTCTTCTTTACTTCCTTTTCTTCCATTTCTTCCATTATTCCTTACCATGGTAATCTTCCCTTTCGCTGTAGTTTGCGTTTCTCGCGTTCTCCCTTTGGTCATAGCTAGTATATAGCGTGCGGGCTGGGTTTTGTCACGTTGTTTCCCGGACTTTTTTCCAACCCGCACTATTTATTCCTATGCGATCTTCTTGTTGGACTTGATTCGTCCGTCCAACCGCTTCCGCGTCTCGACCACATCCTCCAGCACGTCGAAGAACTCGTCCATGAAGAACTTGTGGACCTTGATCATCTGGGCCACCTTCTCCTCCGAGTATCCCTTCGATGCGGCAAGCTCTCGGACCAGTTCCTCGTTGTCCGCGCGAAGGATCATAAGCACTGCGGCGTTCAGCGCGATACCGACATCGATCTTCCGCGAGCCGATTTCCATCTTCCACCGCGCGATCGCCTGATCGAGCAGTACCAGATCGTACTCGCGCAGGCGAGTCGTCACCGCTTCGATGTTGTCGAGCTTGTCGATTGCGTTCATTGCCGTTTTCTCCCTCTCCCTGTGTGCTGCTATCTACAATAATAAGGTAATTTTCCCTCAATTTCCATTCCTTAGCGGCTTTCGTTACATTCTTTTCTTCCTTCTCTTCCGGGAAGTATGCGCCGTCCGCTCCGCGGTCGGCAAGTCGCCTACAACTGCCCGAGTGCCTGCGGATCGTCGGGCCACTGGCCGGCCAAAGTCCCGGCCCGTGCGGTGGTGCGGCTACAGGGCGGGGTATTCCGCCCGGCCCCGCGTGACGAACTCGGCGAACCGCAGAGGCCCTGTCCATCGATCGCGGTGCTGCTCGTCTCCGCGCTGTGTGGCCTGAGCGGCGCGGATTGTGGTGATCAAGCCCTCAGCGCCAGCGTCGGACAGCTGGTGAGCCACCAGATCGTTTGTCGACACTTCAATGTGCCACTCCCCGGTTTCGCGGGCGCGCCCGATACTGACCGACCATTCCTCCCGCTCGTCGGGCTCACCATCGACCATGTGCGGGAATTTTCCCACCCAGTAGGGATATCCGCGCGCATGCTCGGCACCGATCCAGGATCAGGCCCTTGTACCACCGGGCCGCGGCGGCAAGAGCAGGGTCGATGGCCGCGAAATCCTCGAAGTCGATGAAGCCTGGTGCAGTCGTTTCAGTGTCCAATTTCGTTCTCTCCCTGTCGATTTCGATTTGTACTGCCTCGCGGCGTTTCCGCTTTCCCAATCATAACAGTTTAAACTGTTATGAGTCTATAAGCTGGGCAGTTTTGACTGTTAGATGCTGCGACCAGGGCGGATGTCAGCTCGAGGCGACGGCCTGGTGGTCTTCACAGCTGGGCGCGACGGCATCGAACGTCCGGACGGGTGCCGGGCGCCGACGAGCACATCAGGCACGTCTCCACCGCAGCGGCGTCGAGCTCCGCCGCGCGCCGGTCCTCCTCGGCCGCGCGGCCGCCGCAGGCACCCCGCGAGGTTCTCACCTCTGAGAGATCCGCCCGTGCTCGCGGTGGGCCTTAATCCAGGCGCGCTGTGCCAGAAAATCGGCGGTGCTGACGACGCTGGTGGCAAGTGCCGGGTTATACGGGCTCTGGATGCGCTTACTGGTGATGCCATGGGTTGCGCCGCACGAGCATTTGAGCGTTGTCCGATCGGATTGGCCAACTGTGGCGAGATCGGTGGGGTGACTCTTGGCGGTCATCTGTATCTCTTCCTGGCGTGCTGACCAGATGACTCAATTCTAACAGTCTAGACTGTCAACAGTCTAGATCTAGAGCCGCGGCATCACGCAGCCTCCTTCCGGGTGAACGTGTCGCAGTCACGCTCCCGCCAGGGCAGATGTCAGAGCGCGGCGGCGTGGTGGTCCTCGCAGCTGGGGCACACAGTTCAATATGGCCGCCATGTCGTGAGTCTTCTTCCTGCCCAATAGCTTTCGTCAACCGGCATTGGCGAAATGGGTGCTGCTGTTCCGGCGTGGCGGCGCCCAGGTGCGTAGGGATGCTGGTACGCCAGTGCCATGGGGAAACAGAGTGGGCAGAAGAAAGCACGTAGACAGGCGCGGAGCGGCAAAAAGGGTTCGATGCAGGTGTCGGGCGCAGTGACAGCAGCGCCGGCGCCGGCGAGGCGTCTGGTAATCCGCGATCCTCGCGGCGTGCGTGAGGTCATCTTGGGCGATGAGCTGATCGAAGAGTTCGACGAGGACGTGAAGGAGCTGGTTGCTGACGCCGAGTTGTTGGCGACCCGGCTGGAGGCACGCGGCTGGCAGCTCGATCGCGAGTACTCCGGTGACAATGCGCTCACGTGGTTCTATCCGCCGTCAGAGTTCAGACCAGAGCGCCGCGCTGACATGGTCTGGGAACGCCGTACCAGCTTCATGCTGTCATTTTCGGAGACATCGAATCGCCTGGCCGACTCCAGCATTGAGTTGGATCTCGTCGGCCACTCAACCGAAAAGCACGGCTGGTGGAAACCGGATCTTGACAGACTTCTTGACCATCTCGATGTCGTAGAGGCTTTCCGGCCGGGCGACGATCCGCGGATGATCCCGCTTCCGTACGTCCAATCCGGAGCGAGCAGCCCCGAACTACTTGCCCGCTACCCCGACCCGATGCGACAGCCACAGGCCCAGCAATGACTCACTGGTCATCGTCACGTCATCGCTTGCTGCTGGTGCGAGAGGCAGGATGCGCACCGTGGTCTACACCGCCTCCGTCATCGCCGTGACCAGGCCGGTGTCGGGGTAGAGCGCGGCGAATCCGGTGCTGTGCCAGCAGTCCTCACACACAGCCGATCGCGACGGCACAGTTTCGCGCACGATGCCTGGCTCCGGGCAGAACACGCAGCGGCATTCACCTGCGGCGGCGGTGAGTTCGATCTCGCGGCGGTCCGAGCCTGCGTCGTCGGCACCTGAAATACCGCCTGTGGGGCCCGCAGCCGCGTCATCTTCGACGAGCCAGGACAGTAGCGGCTTCCCGCTCTCCTCAGGCTCAGCGGGCTGTTCAGGGGCCGGTTCAGGGGACTTCTTCGCCAGGCGTGGTTTCTTGTGGTCCATGAGAGCGCGGAATGCCTGGTAGGTGCCATTTTCGATGCGGTCTGTGACCTGTGCGGGCATGTTCCTGGCCCGCTGGCGTTCGGCGGCGGCCTGGTGCTCGGCGGCTCGGCGTGCGGTGCGGCGTGCACGCACCATAGCGGCCGGTTCCGACGGGATCTGAGTGGTCCAGTCGATGCCAGGCAGCAGTGCCCGCAGGAATGCAGCTGGGTTCTGGATCCGGTCCGGCCAGGACAGGCCGCGGTCCTGGTTGTGCTGGTCCATGCGCTTTTTGATGGCGTAGCCGTCGAAAAGGAGGGTGTCGATCCCCACGATGATGAGCACGTCGGTGATCGCGCCGATGTGCCCGTGGTCCAGGCCGATGGATGCGGCGACCAGCTCGGCGGCCGCCTGCTGCGCATGCAACGGCCGTAGCGGCCGCTCCTGGCGTTCTCTGCTGCTTTTTTTCGAGAATTTTCCGCGCCGTGCGTGCGCTCGCGCGCGTTTTGGTGAGTTCTTACCAACTAGAGATTCTTCAAGAACTAAAGTTCTTGAAGATAGGTCCTCCCGGCTGTTGTCCTGGCCTCCACCGGCGGCTACGGCCGCAGCAATGTGTGCACCGCGGGTTAACCGGCCCAGGCTCGCGGACTTGCGGCGAGGCTTCAGCGGTGTTGCCCGGCCGACCGCGGCGCGGGGGACCGTCAAGTGCCAGACGCTGGCGGCCGCAGCCTGGTAGCCGCCATGGTGAGCCAGCGCGGCGACCCGCTCATGCTTGTACAGGTGCCGGCCGGTGGCCATGTCCACGGCGAACCCGAGCTTCAGCACGACGGCGCGGGCGCGTTCTACTGCCGCCTTCTGGAACCCGGACCGCTTGACGATGGTCGCGATCGAGGCAGTGAGGTTGCGGCCGTTGCCCGTATTGGCGGCCGCCGCCATCACCTTGGCGATCTTCAGCACCGTCTTCGCGCAAGTTCGCAGCCGCTTGAGCAGCCCGCGGCCACATTCGGTGTCCAACTCCAGGCGCAGGCAGTGCAGCCACTGCCGCGGGCTGTCCCACACCGGCACCTTGTTGGAGGCGCCGTCCGCGAGCGGCAGCGACCAACTTGTGCCGGTCTGGTGGCGGTTGAGTCCGGCGACGATCTCGGCGTCCGTGCTGTCCAGAGCCGGAGCCACGCCGGGCAGCCAGTCCTTCACTCTGACCACAGGCACCAGCGCTGAAGCGCCGTCAGGGACCGGCAGCGACCAGCTGGCGCCACGCTGACCGGTGTTGAGCTCGGCGATCGTCTGCTCGAGGCGGTCGCGTCGTCGTCGATACCAGCCCGGTGGCGAACCTTCTCGATCAGGAGCGCCGCGCCCGGGCCCGGGCGTGCTTTACCATTGGACCTGCTCAACTGGGCAGTCCTTCCTAGGGACACAAAAGAGGGACGCATCTGCGATTCGCAGGCGTCTTTCGAAGAACAGCGGGTGAGACCAATCGTTGGCGCGATTTTGTTGGGTCACACCACAGCTGCACTGAGGGTGAAGTTAGGTATTGGTCAGGTCAGCAGCACCTCCTCCGGTAGGTGACGGAATGTCCTGGCGCACACCGGAGTCCGGCGGCAGCGGGGCATGCGGGTATCGGCCGCATGCCCCGCGCGCCGGAGTCGCGATCCGGTGCGTGGTCTAAGAGATGGCCGCGGAGCGTACTCGACGTGGCTGCTGATCGTTTTCCTCGGGTGCCGGATGGCATCGGTCTCTGCATGTCCTTCTGGTCAGAGCCGGATGCGACACGCCCCGTGAAATCACCCGGTCCGCTCGGACGATGTCCGAGTGGACCTGTATCGTGATACGCGCGGGCCCTCGTTCGAGGAGTCGCAGCGGACCCCTCATTTGAGGCTTCGCACCCAGCTTGGGTTACGGAACCCCGGATCTCTCTCGCGGCCAAACGAAACGAGACCGGGGTTTCTTGCTGTCGAGCTTCGGTCAGATCGGCCGCTGAGCGGCCATTTGTTGTTCCCACCCCACCACAATCGCACCGAAAAAGCCGTTTGCGACACGCATCCACACCGGGTGTGTGTGGCCAGCGGATTGCCCGCGTCGACTCTGGTAGAGCTCTGAGAGCTGTTGTACCAGGCCCCATTCCGGATTTGAAAGTGCACACCTGCACGGCGCGGCACACCACTGCGCGCCGTGCCGCCACCGAGCTGTCGTCCTGGCCCATCCTGTGCCTCTCACGCCTTCGAGTCGTTCGTGGGGTCTCGCCTGAGCGGTTGTGAGTCATACGACTAAAGCGTCGGGCCGACTGACGGTTTTGACCGCTAGTAGTGCTGACGGTTCGAAATCGCGGAACCGTCAGTGTTTTTGACGGGTTGCTCGTCGTGGATGTGATGGCGGTGGTAGTCCATGACGTCGGTTCCCTACTTCCTCAGCTCGATGACGCGGCCGCCACCGCGGTGCTCGTTGCGGATCTCGGCCGCGGCCTTGCGGATGCTCGCGACGGTTCTGTACGACATCTGGGTTTCCGGTGCCTTCGCGATGGCGTTGTTCGCCGCGCCCGCGTCGATCGCGGTGATGACCGCGGCAACCTCTTCGACCGTCTTGGTCTTGGTGATGCCGCGCGCCTTGACCTGCTCGGCGAGCTCGAACACCGGCGACATCCACTCCGGCAGCTGCCGGGCCGTCGCGGCCGCCGTGACGAGAGGAGCGCCGGTGCGGGCCGGTGCGGGCGCCGGGCTGAGGCGGGGAGACGTCAGCTGGTGCGGGGTGGTGCGGGTCCGCACTGCGGGCTTGGCGTCCGACAGGGGCGGCTCGCCCACCGTTGCCGGTGCCTCGGTGTGCGCCTGGTCGTCGTCGGTGTCGATGTCGCCGGCCGGCGCGCCGACGAGCTCGTCGACGGAGGCATGCGCCGCGTCGGTCGGCTCATTCACTGCGGGCCGTGTACCGGTATCGATGCTGATGTCGGCGTTGTCGCTGGTCTCGGTGCCCGCAGCGGAGCTCTGGTCGGCGCTGTTGAGGTCGTCGATGGCGCTGGTGGTGCGGGTTTCGGTGTCGATCGCGGCGGCGCTGGCTGCGGGGTGCGGGATTTCGGTGCGGGTCCGCACCAACGCCAGTTCAGCGACCGAATCGGCGGTGTCGTGCGGGGTCGCGGCCGCCGCGTCGTCCCGCACTGCGGGCGCAGGTGCGGGTGCGGGTGCGGGGCCCGCAGTGGTGCGGGCCGCTGCGGGGTCGATTGCGGGTGCAGGTGCGGGTGCGGGGTCGATTGCGGGTGCAGGTGCGGGTGCGGGATCGACTGCGGGTGCAGGTGCGGGTGCGGGATCGACTGCGGGTGCGGGGTGACCCGAACCCGCAGTGGTGCGGGTTTCCAGGTGCGGGGTGCGGGTTTCCGCGTCGTCCCGCACTGCGGGTGCGGGCTGCTCCAGTGCGGGTGCGGGGGAGACGTCGACGCGCTCGGCGGTCCGGTGGTGGGTCACAGCGGCGTTGGCGTGTGCGAAGGAGTCCATCGGATCGACGTTCATCCGCGTCAGCTCGGCCAGCCGCGTGGTGATCTCATCGGTTTCGGTAATGGTCTCGGTGGCCCGAATGATCGCGCTCCCGTAGCGGCGCGTTGCTCGGTCGTGGATGGAGAGCGCGACGCCCATCATGACCGGAGCGATCGTGTGGACGACGGTGCCGTAGAAGTTGAAGCGCGTGATGTACGGGAAGGTGTTGAGTCCGATCGTCACCGCCAGCAGAGCCACCTCGATGCCCTTCTGCTTCTCTATCTCCGGTAGCCATTCGACGGTGTCGCTGTCGATGAGCATGATCGCCAGCAGGGAGCCGCTGATCAGAGCCTCCAGCGCGTAGGAGAACCAGAACATCGGATTGCTGGCCCCGCCGGCCGGGGCGATGTTCTGCTGCACGGTGACCGCGGAGTAGAGCATCGACGCGACCATGACGAAGGTCAGGATGCGCAGCACCAGAGTGCGGCGCTTGTACAGGCGCGCGAGGCGCGATTGCGGGCTGGTGGCACGCCGCGCCTCGCTGATGGCGCGCTGCGCCAGGAGCAGCTCCTCGGCCTCACGGTCCGCGAGCGCGGCCACGGTGCTCCGGGTCCGCGCGGCCGCGGCTGCGGCCGAGTCCATCCGGACGAGCTGGTCTTTGCGCTGGTGGTCGCGCATGGCCTCGGCCAGTGCCCGGTTCGCGGCCAGCTCCCGCTTGGACAGCGCATCGACGAGCGCCGGGTCGTGCTGGTGGGCCAGCACGACGCGCGCCTCCTGGACGCGGCGCTCCAGCACATCAGCGGGCAGATCCGCGGACTTCTTCTTCGACAAGATCTTCATCGGAGCATCCCCTTGGGACGAGATACGGGCAGGAGAGCCTGGGCACGTTCACGATGCTCAGACATGTAAACATTCTAACAGTTTAGACTGTTTACAGTTAGTGTGATTCTACTGCAGCAGTCGATCGAAGTCAGCCCCAAAGCCGCGAGCACCGCGCGCCGAAACAATCTCTGCCCCTTTCGAACCGAACGCCCTCCACCACACCGTCACCGCAGCACTCGGCGTGTCGGGAGTTGGCAGCGGTTAACACCCCTGTCGCCGAGGGCGTCACGACGGACGTGTTGAAACCTGGTCGGAGACATAGAAGTCCCGCTCGACGGCGTAGAAATTCAGTTCGCCGTCCTCGGCAACGACCGCGTCGAGAACGCCCTTCTGGTGCAGTAGCAGCAACTCCCGCATCGCAACCACGCCGGCAGGCCCGAGTCTTTTCCGGACCTCGGCGGCCTCCTCGGGGGCCAAACGCTCACTGAACTCTCGATCGGCGAATGCGCTACTGAAAGTGCATGTCTGAGTCGACAAGGACTGGAAGTATGCGGCCATCGGTTCTCTCCTTCCAGGTCATAGGAGGGATGCTCCTACGTATTTATCGAGTGTAGGAGCGTACCTCCTACACGTCCAGGGTTGATTTCAGCCGACCAGCCGTTTTAGCCAGCCACCCTCGGTTCGGCGCAAGCTACGAGAGCGCAAAGCCCTCGGGTTATCGGGGCGTTGAGCTGGGAACCAGTGCCAATGCCACTTAGCTTGACGTGTTTTCGCAGGTCATCGGCATGATTGCGATGTAGTGCCAGCTGGTTGGTCTGTGAGACTGGTTGGTGTGGAGCGTTTTTGGGCGTGTCGGTGCCGGATCGTGTCGGTGCTGGGGTTAGCGTCGCCGACGTGGTGGATGTGGGTGCGGTGTCGTTGATCGATCAGGTGTCGTTGGGTGTGTTGACCGCTGTGGTGGACCGTGATGCGGTGGAGATGGCGATTTCCGAGCACGGCAAGGCGCCCAAGCGTCGTGGTGGGACGTTGCCGCCGCATTTGGTGATGTATTTCGTGGTCGCGTTGGCGTTGTTCGCAGGTGTGGACTACGAGGGGGTGATGCGGAAACTGGTTGGGCCGCTGCGGCTTTGGCGTTGTTGGGATCCGAAGTGGAGTTTGCCGACCTCGGGTGGGATCACCCAGGCCCGGCAGCGGCTGGGGTTCGAGCCGATGAAAACACTGTTCGAGCGGATCGCGGTGCCGGTGGCGTCGCGGCTGACCCTGGACGCGTTCTACGCGCGACGCAGGCTGGTCTCGATTGATGGCATGGTGTTCGACGTGGCCGACACCGAGGCCAACGCAACGGAATTCGGTAAACCGAGCAAGGGAGTGTTGCCACAGGCACGGGTGGTGACGTTGACCGAATGCGGCTCGCATGTGAGCCTGGGCGCGGTGATCGGGCCGGTCGTGGGCAAGGGCACCGGTGAACGCACCGCCGCGGCCGAACTGATCTGGTTACTCGAACCCGGCATGATGTTGGTGTGTGACCAGGGGTTCTACAGTTTCAAACTGTGGTGCCAGGGCGCCGACACCGACGCCGACCTGTTGTGGCGTCTCGGTGACATTATGGACCTGCCGATCGTGGACCGCCTCGGTGACGGCTCCTATGTGACACTGCTTTTCGCGCCCAAAACCCCGGCGAAAATGCGGGCCGAGCTGCTGGAGGCGGCCATAGCCGGGGAGGAGTTGGACTGGGACCGGACTCGTTTCGCCCGCGTCATCGAGTACGAGATCACCGACCGTGGCGAAGGCGGTGAGCTGATCTGCCTGCTCACCACCATCCTCGACCCGCACGAGGCACCCTCGCTGATCCTGGCCGAGGCCTATCACCAACGCTGGGAACACGAAGCCGCGAACAGGCAAATCAAGACGCAGCTCCGCGGCCCCGCCAAAACCCTGCGCTCGCAAACCCCGGACATGGTCCGCCAGGAAATATACGGATTCCTCATCGCCCACTACGCGATCTGCTCGCTGATCTGCCGGGCCGCGGTCGAGACCGGCATCGATCCCGACCGCGTGAAGTTCACCCAGACCGTCCGACTCGCCCGCGACACCATCGCAGGCCCGGACGGTTTTTCCCCTGACCGCCAACTCGAGCTCCACACCGAACTCGCCGAACAGATCACCGCAAAACGCCACCTCAACCCCCGCCGCCACCGCTCCTACCCCCGCGTCGTCAAACGCGCCAGACACAACAGCTTCCGAGTAAAACGCAAGGCAGACAAGGGAACCCGTCACACCGGACCCGCTACCATCCGGCTGGCCAACCAAAGCTGCATCACGCCGACACAACGACGACCATCCGCAAAACCGCCGGTCACAGCTCTACAGGGGGCGAGCTAAGCGGCATTGGAACCAGTGCCGGACATCAACAAGGTATCGGCGTGCCAGGTATCGTCTCGCCGCCGCAAATGTCTCACCTTGCGCGCTTGTGTCTCTTCCTTGTCTCTTCCTTGTCTCCTCCGGCGTACCCTTCGGTCAACACTGATGTTTCATACTGAAGGCAGGCGGCTATGGGCACCGTCTTGAAAGCTCTTCTCCAGCAACGTCACCTGCAAACGGTCTCGTCGTTCAACCGCGAGTACGACCAGCTCGCGAGAACCCTGGAGCCCGAACTTGTTGGGGGTGGCCCGCGGAAAGCGCAGTTCTACCGGTGGCTTGCTGGTGATGTTTCCCGCTTGCCCTATCCGCACCACTGCCGGATCCTTCAGGCCATGTTCCCCGAATGGAAGATCGCGGAGTTGTTCGAGGAATTCTCGGGGGATCCAGATGATCTGGTGCGGCATCCTGAGCCACCGCGACCACGAGGAACTTCCAGCCGGGGCGAAATGGCCGATGTCGAGGCGGTTTTCGCGACTCGACTGGACTTCATGCGGGCGATGCCGCCGCAGGAACTGTTCGAGACGGCTCAGCAGATCGACATGGCCGGACTGTCCTTGAACATGTTGTGCCAGCAGTATTCCGACTCCGACATCGTGCGGCTGTTGGACACCGGGACGGTCATTCGATGCCTGTTCCTTGATCCGGACGGCACCAGCATTCGGGATCGAGAGATCGAGGAGGGGCATCCGGCGGGGCTGCTGACAAACCTCACCGACACGAATATCCGCACCCTTGAACGCATTCGGAACAAAACCAGCCCGAGCGCGCCCGGTTCGCTGCTGATCCGTGTCTACGACCAGCCAATCCGGTTCAACATCACGATCATTGACGCCGCCGTGTGCGTCATGCAGCCATACATGCCTACGGCGCGGGGTGTCGAGTCTCCAACCTTCGTGGCGCGCAAGTCCAGCGGGCGGGGGATCTTCACTACGTTCTCCGATGTTTTCGAGAGCATGTGGGTCGACAGCGGGGAAAGGCGCGTCCAATGAGCTTTGAGGTGGCAGCGATGCTCGATGTGGCGAGAGTGGCCGTGGCGCGCGGTTGCGAGCTGCTGCGCACCGTCGGGCCGGGTGAAGTGCGCAGCAAGGACGACCGTGATTTCGTGACCGACCTCGATATGCGTATCCAGGAAACGGTGCGGCGATATCTGCAGGGCGCCGCCGAGGGCATCGACTTTCTGGGGGAAGAGGCCGACGGCGCCGAAACGGCTGTCGGTTCGCGATATCGGTGGATTCTCGACCCGATTGACGGAACATCGAACTTCATCCACGGCCTGCCGCTGTGCGCGGTCTCCTTGGCATTGACCTGCGACGATGTGCCGATAGTCGGCGTGATCGGCGCACCGTTCCTCGACCTGGAATATCACGCATCCACTGGGAAAGGCGCGATCTGCAATGGCCGACGCATTACCGCGAGCGCCACGGATTTGTTGTCGAACGCCATCGTCTCGATCGGTGACTACGCCGTCGGTGCGGGCGCGGCGGTAAAGAACCGGCAGCGGCTCGCTGTGACGGCCGCGCTCGCCGAGCAGATCGAGCGGGTTCGGATGTTGGGCTCAGCCGCGCTGGATCTTGTGTGGGTCGCCGAGGGACGCATCGACGCTTGTGTGCTTTTGTCGAATAAACCGTGGGATGTCGCGGCCGGAGTATTGATCGCGCGCGAGGCCGGCGCGATCGTCACCGACTCCGACGGCAGTGGCCACACCCTGTCATCCGCTCACACGATCGCAGCGAATCCGCAGATCTCCGACGCTCTGCTGAAGCTGCTTGCGGCGACCGATCCCCCTTCCTGATCAGGGGGTGAAGGAGAACTTGATGCGACCAGCGAGTCAGCCCCAACCATTTGCCGTCGCGCAGTTCGTGATGACTCGCGAGCTGGACCGGATCGCGGCTGCAACGGACACCGGCGTCACGATCGTGTGTGGTTTTCCGGCGTCGGGAAAGTCGACAGCGGCCCGTCATCTCACCGAAGTCATGGGCGCCGTGCTCATCGACAAGGACAGCTTCGCGCCCGAGCTCGAAGAGTCCGTTATGACCGAGCTGACCGGCGACCCGCACGACCGGGACAGCAGCGTCTACGCGCGGATCATCAACCCACACATCTACAGCGCCCTGATCCGCCACGCGCTCATCACTGGCCACCGCACGCCGGTGGTTGTCGACGCGCCGTTCCTTGGTCACGTCCGATGCGCTGCCCAGCAGGGAATCTCACTCGGCGAGTACATCGAGTCATCCGTGTCAGCACCGGCGCGGCAGGTCCAGACCATCTGGGTGTCGGCCGAACCTGACCAGATCCGTGAGCGGATGGCCCGCCGGGGCGCACCTCGCGACGCCGGAAAACTGGCCAACTGGGACGCATATCGGAACGAGGTCCTGGAACAGGGAACTGGCGATTTGGCCGCCGCCGTCGTGGACTACGTAGTACGAAACTAATCTCGCAAGCCCGAGCGAGCGATGCTGGTCAGGCCAGTGATTTCAGTCGACCAACCGTTTTGGCCGACCCCCTTCGTTCCAGGCGATGATCGTCTGTGGTTCCCAGATCGGTGAGCCCGCGACACGATCAAATGGTTCCGGCAGGCGACCTGCCGATAGGTACGAGCTCACCGTCTGTGGTGACCAGCCCAAGTAATCCGCAACGTCTCGCCGGGTCCAGTACGGCGCTTTCGGATCCAGCGGTGTGCTCATACCTCTGATCGTAGGAGCAAACCTCCGACTGGCTAAAGTGCGGCCTATCGATCGGATTCCGTTCGTAAAACGCCTCAGGCGGTGCGGCGCGGTCGAACGGTGGCCAGAGCGCGCATCGCGTCGGCACGCGAAATGGGCTGATCGTCGGCGAGTGCGGCCAATGGCACTACGCGCTCCCGCTCACCGCCCTGGCAGTTCCATGATTTCGAGCAGGTTGCCGGCGTTATCTGCGGTGGCGGGCACGAGATAGTCAAGGTTGGTCGCGACCATCGCGGCCAGAGCGATAGGACGGATCCCAAACTTGAGCCCGACATGGATTAGCCGATCCACACCGGCGCCGATCAGGGGAGACATGGTCTCAGAGATCGGATGCAGGTTGTCGGCGTGTGTTTTCCCGCCGTGCACGATCAGGTTTCGCTTGCGGTAGAACCGCACGAACTCGTTGGTGAGGATGTCAGCGATTTTGCGGACTTCGGGTCCTGGGCCGACCAGGAACGGGGTCAGGCGCTTGATCGCCAGATTGTCGACGTCGCTCGGCATCGTGACCGGCGTGCCCGAGCACAGGTGCTGCTGAAACCGCTTGGCGCGGCTGAGATTGTCGGGGCAGTCCGTCAGCTCTCGGGCAAGGGCGTCGTCGTTGCTGTTGCGGTAGTTGTGGGCAAGCCTGGTTAGCTCGGCGCGGGGCATACTTGCGGCGACGATGAGTGAAAACCGTTCGGCCCCAACAACGTCGCGGTCGTCTGGACCTACCAGCAACGACTCGATGGCCGACCAGCCGCTCATGATGGCCAGGTGAGCGGCCCCAGTTCGGACAGGCTGAATTAGCGCCAAGGCGCTGGTGATGTAGTCGGGCATCTGCAAGTCCTGCAATTGATCGAGGCGCTCGAAGGAGCGCACATCGAGCATGCGATTGGTGGCCTGAGTGGCGAAGATCTTCCCCTTCTCCTTCGACCACATCTGTTTCGCGAGCTGGATCTGAGGGCGGCCACCTACTTGGAACTTCGCCTCGAGATCGGAGATCCGGGCGCGAGCGCGGTCGGCGGCGGAGTTGATCTCCTTTGCGCACACTTCCAGCAGGAACGACCCCTGGTAGCGGATCGAGTCGGCATCGGGTGCGTGCTGCTTCTTCCACCCCGCGGTATCCACTGCGGTCAACCAGCCCGGCGCGCGGTCAGGGGTGATCTCGAACGGCGTGTTGTTGGTGATCGGCACGCAGAAGGTGAAGACCCGTTCGGGCTTGGAGAGCCGGTCCGCGGCCGTGTTCAGGAAATCCGGGACCGTGAAGGTGCCGCTTTGCTGCATGCTTCCGATCCAGGTGTGAAGACTGCTCTTGTGATAGCCGGAATCGAGGATGTGGGCGGCGATCCGCCGTGCCGCCCCCTCCACATCGATCGGTTTGCCCTTGTCGAATTCGGCGGCCCAGTTCGACAAATACGACTGGTCCGTGCGTCGCACATGTTCGGACAGCTGCACGTAGGAGTGGCTCCCGGTGGTGATTCCGGGGTTGATCGCGCCGGCCGCTTTGCCGACAACGTTGCGCAAGGTACCGAGACCAGGATCGGTTTGCAGCAGGTGCTTGGCGTACGCGCGCAGATCCTCAACCGCGCTGACCGACATACCCGGCGTGACGCTCTCATCCAGCAGTTCCCGAGCGATCTGTAGGGTCCCTCCACGCCACAACCGACGATGCCATGGAGTTCCGCTGGACGCGATCTCACGAACCCGCGTGATGAACCCCTTTTGACCAGCCTTCTCGACGATCGCCACGACGTGTTACGCTACAGACGTAAGTGGGCGCAGTCGTTCTGCTTCTGCAGAGCCATCAGCCCACTCCCTTCGTAGATAGACCGAAGGCTGAAGCGCCCCCAGATTTTCTGGGGGCGCTTCGTCGTTTACGGGTCAGCCGAACCAGCGAATCTCACCGGCGCACGGTCTATCTGCCTGACAGGCACCGCACACAGCTTGAGCGCGCAGCAACGCTCAGGTCAGCGGTCGATCGGGCATGCTGTGGCCCCGACTGCGAGCCTCTGCAGCGACGCGCTTTCCTGGTTGCATGCTTCCGTCTCGCAAGACGATCCAGCCATGCGTGGCGATCCACCGGGATTGTGCCGTCGCATCATCGGCATCGAGGAATAACCGGAGACCGTCCTGGTCGGTGGCTGATTCGGCGATCTGCGCCCAATCCGGGCTGTGGCCGTGAATGGCTTGATGGATGCTGATGTAGGCGGCGGTGAAATAGCCGATGTCCTCGTGCGGAGCCTTTGAGATTTCGTCGCCGAGGTGGCGGCGGTGGAACCGCCGCCCGGTGCATAAGGAGCGTTCCTGGGTGTTGAACGCGATCCACCCCAATTTCCGGGCCGTCAGGAAGATGGCTGGTCGGAAGTCCTTGCCGAGGTACGCCATGCCGGTCGCCTCGGTCCACCACTGCGCAACCTCGGGGGCGGCCACAGCCTCGCTCCAGTGCGGGCCGGTGCCGTGCTCGCGCCAATGTGCTGCCACCGCTTCGGCCAGCAGCTTGCTGAGAGCTTTCGCGTCCTTGGTCGTGGCGATGACCTTCTTCGCGCGCTGTTGCCTGGCGAACCATTCGTGCGTTCTGGCCAGCTTCTTCGCGGACTTGGTGGGCGCCGACCCCTCAGTAGGAACCGCTTTCAGAACAGCCACAGGCGTGGGCGTCTGCCCAACTTTCAGCAGCCACATCACCTTGGCGGCGGAATCACTGTCCGCGGCTGGCGGGATCAGGGGTTCTCGTTTCGCGAACCCGTACCGTGCCGGAAACATCGCGCGCGACAGCAATATGGCTGCCTGCTGATCGCTGGCCAACTCGGTCGCAGCGAGCCAGCGCTCAGCCTCTTGATCGGTCGGTTCCGCACCGTTCTTGACTTTTACCGCGGTGGACACTGTTCAGCCTCCCGAACGCTTAAGTCACCGAATACCTTCGCCGCGCCGAGGATGGCACCCGAGTTCGCACCAATCGCTGATTCCTAACTGGTGTGTCCCGCCCACGATTCGGTCGACCAGAAGTGGGCTGAGCCAACCGGAACTATTGGCCGCGTTCCAAGGCCAGGAAGCCGGGACTCTTGCGTACGTGGGTGAGGCTGGGGCGCAGCACCAGGCCTGAGTCGGTGACGTCCACGTTCGCCTCCTTGTACACCGTGGTCACCTCGGCGAGGCGCTTCTTGAAATCGCGTTTGAACTGGTAGTTGCCCTGTTTGGTGTCGGCGAGCTCGGATCCGAACTGGCCTTTGAGCGAGGCCCACGGCACGGTGGTCTGCTTCCTCAGTCGCGACATGCGGTAGGTCAACCAGGTGTAGATATCCAGCCGCATCGGCGACTCGCGCAGCAGCATCAGCGCCTGCATGTCCACAGGCACCGGGGCTTCAACGACCTGCTCGAAGAACTCCGGGGACAACCGCACCATGGACTCCATCAGCGACGGCTGGTCATCTTCGGCGCCCGGTTTCCACCACAGGTCATATCCCGACGCCACCGACATTTGGGCGCCCAACTGCCGGTGCTCGTCGCCGATGTACTCCACGGAGACCGTGGACCGGAAAAGGCGTTCCATCTGCTGCTTGGCGCGGGTGCCGTTGCCTTTCCTGCCGCCGCTGGGTAGCTCGTGGTCCTTTATCAGCCCGACTTTGCGCATGAACTCGGTCAGGCTCGCACCCAACACCAGGTCTCGATTCTTCGTGCGGACCGCTTCGGTGCTCATCCACGTCAGGATCAGCCGCGGGATGCTGCCGAACGGGTATCCGAGCGACTTGGCCTCGCCGTCCGGGCCGAAGATCACCCCCGGTCGCACGATGAGCTGGGTGTTGCCGTTGACCCGCCGCCACGCCGCAGGATTGTCTTTGGGCTCCTTGTACGGCAGGGAGGTTTGGGTGAACAGCCGCGCCAAGTAACCGATTTCGGGTTCGGCGTCCCACAGTTCAACCGCAGCGTTGAAGAAGTCCAGGTCGCTGCGTTTCTGCCGGGGCATGCTGGCCAGCCTGCCAGACCATCGAGCCCTTGTGGCGGTACCGCTCGCATACCTTGCCGACCGTTGCGGGCGCCGCACCAGGAATCGCACCACTGCTCGCATACCTTGCCGACCCGAGACGGTTATCCACGCATACCTTGCCGACCAGCTCCGATGCGGTGTTGTCCTCGCATACCTTGCCGACCCATCCTCAATCTGGGGACGAGCGGCTGCTGCCAGCAAGTTGTCCTCGCATACCTTGCCGACCAGGACGGCCGTGTTTTCCCAGGAACGCACGAATACTTTGCCGACCGACTCGCATACCTTGCCGACCACGACCCTGCATTTGCGCAGGTGACACGCACAAAATCGAGTCGGCCTTTAGTTCTTTCCTTTAGAGATCTACCTCTAGTAGGCTGACCCCGGCTGTGAATGGATTCCAGCCCAAACCACAGGAATTCTCGCCCTGACCAGGGCTTTCCAGCTGTTTTCGGCGGCTAGGTCCGTGGCGGACGGTGCATCAAGGCCGTTCGGCTGCGCCTACGGATGGACTTGTTAGGTCGCTGGGCGTCGGTGCTGGCGATACAGGAACGCGTCGCTGCGCTGCGTAGTCCACCAGGCACGGATTTGCTCATCGCTGCCTCATGGAGATTCAGGGATGCGGTGACCCGCCATCTCGAACCCGGCTGCAGTAATGGTGGCCATGCTCGGTCGAGTTCGCGCGCGGAGTACATGCGGCATCCCGATTCTCCTGGACATACGACTTCAAACTGCCTGACTGAAGGGACTCCACCATGCCGTCGACGACACTTCCTTCTAGTGATCTCCGTTCCGACGTCGAAATCCTTTGGGAGTACAACCAATTGAACGATGAGGTGCGGCCAGTCGATGTAGCAATCGGACTCGGCAGTCACGACCTGGGGTCGCCACCTACACGGCTGACCTTTACCACCTGGGCATGGCCCCGCTGATCGTCTTCACCGGCGCAAACGCGCCCACGACCGTCGAGCGTTTTCCCCGTGG
Source organism: Nocardia sp. Tas62D01 (assembly GCF_055232035.1). NCBI lineage: Bacteria > Bacillati > Actinomycetota > Actinomycetes > Mycobacteriales > Nocardiaceae > Nocardia > Nocardia sp. Tas62D01. The sequence goes on along the minus strand of NZ_JBUYUZ010000003.1, from coordinate 67,621 downwards.
AGAAGCCGTGCACTACCGCGAGCACGCCCTCAGCCTTGGTGTTTCGGACAGCGCGATCCTGGTCGAGCCCAAGGCCACCAACACTGGTGACAACATCGACTTCACCCGAGAGGTTCTCCGCGAACACGGTGAGCTGGACAAGATTCGGTCCGTCATCCTCATCTCTCGGCCGTACCAGCAGCGTCGCAGCTGGGCTATCTGCCGCAAGCGGTGGCCGGAGGTAGACGTCCTCTGCTCATCTCTTCCGTTGCCGCTCGACGAGTACATCAGCAGCATCGGCGACGTCGACCGTGTGATCAACATGCTGGTAGGTGACACCCAGCGGCTCTGGGTCTATCCCACCAAGGGATGGGCCGTCGAAGTACCCATTCCTGACGACGTGTGCCGGGCATACTCGCGGCTCGTCGACGCGGGGTACACCAGTCGCCTACTCGCGGCCTGAACTATCGGCTCGCTCGAGCAAGGCCCGGCGCACCGGCAGCTCGATTCAGAACAGCACCCAGTCAGCGGCGACAGCGGCCCGCGGCATCGACCATCACGAAATCCTCCCAAACAACGAAAGGCCCCCAGCGAATCGCTGAGGGCCTGCAGAAACGAGAAAAGCTTCAACCGAGTGGTTGGAGCCCGAGTGGTTGGAGCTTTGGTTTGGGCACACTGGGTGTGCCACCGTGAACACCCTTTGTTCAGGCGCTCACCGTCGGACAACCGAGCGACCGAAGGAGAACCGTGCCGGACAGGCCTGCGTCGAACGATGTATGGAGAACGCGGAGGTCTCACGGATGTGGCCTGTGCCGAGTACCCCGGCCGACCGTTGGGCTGCTGCTCGACTGCGGATCCGGTTACAGCTCGTCTACGGTCGACCGGGAGAACGTCGGCGGGCCCGGCGCCAGGCCGGTCACTCGATGATGTTGCCCTGATCATCGGCACGCGGGACACCAGCTGCTCGCTGGGAGGGTGCAAAAGGGTGTGCTGAATGGCCGTTAGAGTGCCAGGGTTGCGCGGAGTGCGGCGTCTATCTGGTCTGATGGTTCGGAGTCTGGGCCGGACTCAGTTCGGGTGTCCAAGCGCGGCGGCTATCCGCGCGTCCAGGGTCGCCAGGGTTTCGTCCGGGAGTTGTCCGAGTCGTTCGGCGAGTACTGAGCGCCGGGCGGCCAGCCAGCCCCCGGCTGCGTCCAGCCACACCCGGTTTCCGTCGACCTCGGCCGAGACCGACAGTAGGTGTCCAGGGTCAGTGTCGGACACCTGCAACACCGGGAACACCCGGTATCCGGGTCCGTCCAGGACGGCTTGCGCCGCGATCAGCGCCACGGTTCGGCCAGCGAGTCCGGGCACCTGGTAGCGCCAGATTTCACCCCGCCGCACGCATCCCCCTGCCCTGGTCGTAGCGCGCGGCGGTGGCCTCCAGCTCGAAGTCCGCGCGGGCGGCCTCGGCCTCGGCCTGGTCGCGGGCCGGGTCTGGTGGTAGCGGGGTGGGGGCGTAATCGTGTAGCAGGTGGCGGACCAGGGTGGCCGAAACCACCGCCGATACCGACGTGCCGGACAGCTCGGCCGCTCGCTCGGCCAGCGACAGCGCCACCGTGTCCATGCTGAGGGTCTTCTTCGTCGTTGCCATACCCACAGACACTACCTTTCTGCCGGGTAATTCAGGTGGTATCGGGGCGTACCGATGGTATCGGGCGACCGAACGGTGCCCCCGAATCTCGGTCGACCCCAACCGACCCCAACCGACCCTGGGGTCGACCCCCATCGACTCTTATACCGCCCAGGGGTATAGGGAGGGTGTAAAGGTGTGACCTCCGGATTTGGCTGGATGACGTCTCAGGCGGTGCGGCGCGGCCGAACGGTGGCCAGAGCGCGCATCGCGTCGGCGCGCGAAATGGGCTGATCGTCGGCGAGTGCGGCCAGTTCGATGGCGGCCCAATCCCGGATCAGCTCTGACCAGGTGACGCCGCGGGCGGCAGCTTCGGCGCGGATGCGCTGGTCCATTTCCAGCGGCATACGCAGGGACCTGACGACCATCACCGCCTCGGCATCGCCGAGCTCGGGCGGTGCCTGATCTTCGGGCACGTCCTCCCATGCCAGGGCGGGGTTGTCCATCAGGGCATCGACCTGTTCGGGTGTCGGTATCGGATATTTCTTCTCGGTCATCGACGGGTCTCCTCCCAGTTCTCGAATGTGGTCCGCTCGCCGACGGTCATGTCTCGCGCGGACGCGATGTGCCACTGCCATTCCGACACCTGATAGACACCCACAACCAACGGCCGACCTGCGGTGGTGCGGCCCCAAATGGTCAGGATGGACGCTCCGGTGCCGTCCCGGCCGCGGCGCGGCCAGCGCGGGCGCTTCCCGGTCAGAACCTGCACCACTTCCCACGGCTCGATGCCGCGTAACCGATCCAGCGCCCATTCCGGCCAGTCGTAGCCCACACCTGGCATATTACGCCCGTAATACGCGCTCACCGGGTGAAATCGGGGCGGCGTGGCGATGTGAACGGCGACCCTGGTGTCTACAGCTCCGGGAACTTGTGGACCCTGGGTATGCACCATGGCGATGGGATGAACTCCCGCACTGGCTTTGGATCAAGGCGCGGTGTCGGTCTGACTTATATGATCCCCTGTGTCGCCGCCAGGATTTGATGGCAGCGATCCGAGCCGGACACCGTTTGTCCCCCATGGGGGACAAACCTCATCCGCGCACAGTTGCTGTCCCTCGGCCGAGAGGGCTGGTCAGGCGGAATCGTCACGGCGACAAGGCATCGTGAAAGGACTCGCATCATGGCGGCGCGACCCACCGTTTTCGGCAATCACAAGGGTGGTGTCGGGAAAACACAGGTGCTCACACTCACTGCCGCCGAGCTGGCCAAGCGGCGCCGACGCGACGGGAAGTCCCGCAGGGTTCTGTGTATCGACCTTGACCCGCAAGGAAATCTCACCCGCCGGATGGGTTACCTCGAGGAACAGATCGAGCAGCGGCCCAGCATGGCCGAAGTGATTCAGACCGCCTCACCCGAGGTCCTCCAGAGCTGCCTGCTGCCCTGCCAGTGGGAAGGCGACTGGGCCGACAACATCACGGTGGCTCCGTCTCGCATCGAACTGGAGAACCGAGTCCCCGAGGCTGGGATACCGGGTTCGCATCTGCGGCTGCGGAAGGCCCTCACCCCTCTGCTCGATCACTACGACGATGTCCTCATCGACGCTGCCCCGACGCTCGGGCATCTGCTGCACCTCGGACTCGCCTCCGTCGAGCCGGACAACAACAGCCAGGGGGTCAGTGTCATCGCCGTCATGACGCCCAACTACGACGGCTTGCGTGGTGTGCGCCGCCTGGACGCCATGATTGGCGACCCGCACTATCAGCTGTCGCTGAACATGCGTGCCCGCTTCATCGGCGTGGTCATCAACCAAGTCCGCACTAACGTCCTCACCCACAAGCAGCGGACCGACGAAGCGGTCAAGACGTGGGGGAGCGCCGTCTGGACACCGCACCTGCATCTGTCCGCCGGCGCCGAGCGTGCCGTCGAGTTTTCCGAGCCACCTCAAGCCGCCGACGACGCCAAGTCCCGTATCGCCATGCAACTTGCCGCGGAGTCCTACGTTGACAACTACCTCGCCGCGATCGGCGAGCACCAGGTCCAGGAAGTGACGAACTGATGGCACGCCGAGAGATCCCGAAAGTCGAAGGAACCACTGTCGTCCTCGAGCGCGGAGTCTCCGGGGGAACCAGCACCGCCGAGCGCGGCGCGATCGGCCGGCCGGTTGCAGCCTCTGTGGCCGTTGCCGACATCCCCGAGCCGTACGAACAGCCCGACGCCATCGGCGAACTCACCGCGCAAGAGCGCAGCCATCTCGCCGCGTGCGAGGCCGCGTTGGACGTGCTGCGGATCGCGTTCTGGCGAGCCGGCAAGGCCCTCAAAGTCATCTCCAGCGCCCGCCTGTACCGGGAAACCCACGACACGTTCGAGGCGTACGTGGTGGACCGCTGGCAGATGCAGACCTCCCAGGCGTACCGGCTCATCAGCGCCGCGGCCGTCGCCGAGCCCATCGCGTTGTCCCCCATGGGGGACAAAATCAACGAACGCCAAGTCCGGGAACTGCTTCCCCTGGCCGACCAACGCGGCGACCAGGCCGCGGCCGAGCTGTATCTCACCCTGGTTCAGGAGACCACCAACGGCAGCGGCCCCAGGGTCACCGCAGGCCTCGTGCAGAAGACCGTCGCCGCGACCGTCGCCGCTCTGCCGCCCGGAACCGCATGGGACCGAGAAACCGTCACCGAGGTCGTGCGGACCATCCTCGGAATGACCGGTGAACCCCTCACCGACGACCAGACCGATGATTCGCCTTCATGGTTCCAGGCCGAAGGCAATCGGGTCGCCACCCTCGCTGACAAGGTCGCCAAGCGCGCCCAGAAGCACCCGGACGAAGCGCGCGCCTTCGCCGCTGCTCTCGTCCAGCACGCGCGCCGCATCGAGAAAGCGCTCACAACTCGTCCCAAGGCAACACACACCGGCGATCGGGGTTAGCCGAACGCGGAGCCTATGAGCCCGCGGGAGGCGGTGGCGCGGCGACCGCGCGGTTCAGCTTGCGGGCGCTGGGGATTCTGGCGGCGATAGCTGCCTACCCGGAGGGGTGGGTGGTGACCGTGGCCGATGTCGTGCGTGGGCCGCCGAGGACTCCATAGAGCTCGAACTCGCACAGCTCGAGGCGGCGGAATTTCTGCGGCGCGAACAGGTCCGCGACAGAGCGGAACATGATGCGAGGCGAGGATATCCGAGCAGGGACCATCCCCGCGGGTGCGGGGCCGACGGCTCCTTGGCGCGGGTCTCGCGCGGCTGCTCCGGACCATCCCCGCGCGTGCGGGGCCGACGCCGGAAGTCCGCGACTTGCCGTTGCAGCAGAGGACCATCCCGTTACCGAGTGCCGGACCATCCCCGCGCATGCGGGGCCGACCACGCAGGCCACCGCGGATGCGACGATCTTGACGGACCATCCCCGCGCGTGCGGGGCCGACACGACCGCCGGACTCAACCGGATCACGAGCCTGGGACCATCCCCGCGCGTGCGGGGCCGACCCGATGGGTGCAGCGAACATGCCCGGCATGGGAGGACCATCCCCGCGCGTGCGGGGCCGACGGACGGGTCGCCAACTCCGGATGGGCACGACCAGGACCATCCCCGCGCGTGCGGGGCCGACAACCGCGGCGACGTGATCGTGTGGCCTAGAGGGGGACCATCCCCGCGCGTGCGGGGCCGACGTGTTCACCGATGTAGCGGACGTACAGGACGCCGGACCATCCCCGCGCGTGCGGGGCCGACCCGGCGGATCTGGTCGAGTGAGTCACCGCGGCCGGACCATCCCCGCGCGTGCGGGGCCGACCGTGTACGGGTTACCGGGCTACGGAAAGACCAGGGACCATCCCCGCGCGTGCGGGGCCGACACTTCCTGAGCAGGGCTAATTCGATGGAGTCTACGGATTTGCATTCACTTTCGATGGCGTTGTGATCTGTTCAGAGTTCAACTCACTCATAGCAGTATTGAGCCGGGGACCGATGTGGTACCACCCGGCGTGGAGTCTGAGGGCTGTCCCCGCGCACGGGGCCGACCCCGCTTGCTCGGACACGGCGCGTTGGGAGAGGGAAGCATCCCCGCGGGTGCGGGGCCGACACGCGCTCTCTCCCACACTGCGGAAGGTCCGCGGAGCATCCCCGCGGGTGCGGGGCCGACTGGGTGCGGTTGGCCATGCCGGGGATGGACCCGGGAGCATCCCCGCGCGTGCGGGGCCGACGACACGACACACCGGCTCCTTGCGTCGTGTGCGGGACCATCCCCGCGCGTGCGGGGCCGACCGAGTGGTGCGACCTCCCGGACGTCCTCACAGAGGACCATCCCCGCGCATGCGGGGCCGACCTGGGCAAGTGGGAGGTTGGTGTGTTGCGGGCGGACCATCCCCGCGCGTGCGGGGCCGACTAAGCACGGGCGTCGCTGTAGCCGACACCGCTGGGACCATCCCCGCGCGTGCGGGGCCGACCAGGTTTATCTCCAGGACGGAGGCTCCGGAACCGGACCATCCCCGCGCGTGCGGGGCCGACCCTCCGAGCATCCTGTTGGCGTACGTCTCCCAGGGACCATCCCCGCGCATGCGGGGCCGACTTCCGCAACTTCGACAAAGACCTCAAGTCGGAGGGATCATCCCCGCGCGTGCGGGGCCGACACCACTCCGTACAAGGTGTGCCCGTCGATCGGGGGACCATCCCCGCACGTGCGGGGCCGACCTCATGGCTAGTAACGCCCGAGTCGTCGATGAGGGACCATCCCCGCGCGGTGCGGGGCCGACCAGACCGGGGCGGATCAGTTCGCCGGAGCCCACGGACCATCCCCGCGCGTGCGGGGCCGACGGTGTTCCGGCACGGCTGCGGCTGATCAAAGTGGGACCATCCCCGCGCGTGCGGGGCCGACGCCTCCATCCCGATCGGCAGAGTAACCGCCGTGGGACCATCCCCGCGCGTGCGGGGCCGACACTTCCTGAGCAGGGCTAATTCAGCGTCTCGTTTCGGGACCATCCCCGCGCGTGCGGGGCCGACTCATGTGCGGAGGTGAGACCGTCCTGAATCCACGGACTATCCCCGCGCGTGCGGGGCCGACATGCTGGAAGGTCCGACCGGGCCGACACCGCCGGGACCATCCCCGCGTGTGCGGGGCCGACCAAGTCGTTCCACCCCTCACCTTTTGCGCCCCGGGACCATCCCCGCGTGTGCGGGGCCGACGTCGGCGGTGTCGTCACCGTGCCCACGGTCGTGGGACCATCCCCGCGTGTGCGGGGCCGACCCTTCCTGAGCAGGGCTAATTCGATGGAGTCTACGGATTTGCATTCACTTTCGATGGCGTTGTGATCTGTTCAGAGTTCAACCTCACTCGTAGCAGTATTGCCAGGGACCGATGTGGTACCACTCGGCGTGGAGTCTGAGGGCTGTCCCCGCGCATGCGGGGCCGACTGGGACGAGCACGGCCGCCCGACCTTGGACGACGGACCATCCCTGCGCGTGCAGGGCCGACATCTGCTGAGTCAGCTTGCGCACCCGGCGGTACGGACCATCCCCGCGCGTGCGGGGCCGACCAGTGTCAGCACGGTTAACGGCTATCTAATGGCGGACCATCCCCGCGCGTGCGGGGCCGACCGGCCCGCCATCAGCCCGTCCAAGGTGAACGCCGGACCATCCCCGCGCGTGCGGTGCCGATGGGCGGTGCCGATCGATCGCGTAATGGTGCTCGGGACCATCCCCGCGCATGCGGGGCCGACACCGGAGCGACCGGGACTCACGGTAGTGACTGGGGACCATCCCCGCGCATGCGGGGCCGACGGCGAGCAGGTGCTGGACCGCCACTCAGTGTTGGGACCATCCCCGCGCATGCGGGGCCGACGGGCTCAGCTTGGACCTCGTCCTGACGGTGATGGGACCATCCCCGCGCATGCGGGGCCGACGTCGTCTCCAATCGTCTGTCCGGCCGCGAATGCGGACCATCCCCGCGCGTGCGGGGCCGACGCTGGAGTACGGGTGGCCGGTGACCTCGAGGACGGACCATCCCCGCGCGTGCGGGGCCGACGGAAGCACTGATATCGCTGCGGCGCGGCCCTTGGGACCATCCCCGCGCGTGCGGGGCCGAGTGGGGCGACCTCCCGGACGTCCTCACAGAGGACCATCCCCGCCCGCGCGGGGCCGACGTTCGGGAGTTGTAGTAGCGGCCGTTCTCGACGGAACCATCCCCGCGTGTGCGGGGCCGACATCATGGTGCAATTCTCCCTCTCGGTGGCCTAGGGACCATCCCCGCGCGTTGCGGGGCCGACGCGGAGGATGGTGATGCGCAGTGGCCGGAGCTGGGACCATCCCCGCGCGTGCGGGGCCGACGCCGTCCTCGAGCTGGATGCCCGGAACAGTCCCGGACCATCCCCGCGCGTGCGGGGCCGACGGCGAATACACGCCTCCCGTAAGGGATGTGGCGGGACCATCCCCGCGCGTGCGGGGCCGACGCCAAGCTCCGAGACGCAATCAGCCGCAACCACGGACCATCCCCGCGCGTGCGGGGCCGACACCAAGCACCTCGGCTACCAGCTCACCGACGACGGACCATCCCCGCGCGTGCGGGGCCGACGGGTTTCTGCCATCCGAGCGGGGTAACGGGGTGGGACCATCCCCGCGCGTGCGGGGCCGACCTCGCGGGGCGGCGGACCGTAGGGGTCGTGGCGGGACCATCCCCGCGCGTGCGGGGCCGACACCTCTCCGATGATTTGCGCGTTGTGCATCACCGGACCATCCCCGCGCGTGCGGGGCCGACTCCGGTCAACTCGCCGAGTCCAACCCAGCCCGAGGACCATCCCCGCGCGTGTGGGGCCGACACTTCCTGAGCAGGGCTAATTCGATGGAGTCTACGGATTTGCATTCACTTTCGATGGCGTTGTGATCTGTTCAGAGTTCAACCTCACTCATAGCAGTATTGCCAGGGACCGATGTGGTACCACTCGGCGTGGAGTCTGAGGGCTGTCCCCCGCGCATGCGGGGCCGACATCGACTCGAAGGTGTGGTTCTTCGGTGTGCCGTCTACGGGAGCATCCACCGCGGGTGCGGGGCCGACTGGAGCGGGTACCGGCCAGCAGGGAGCATCCCCGCGCGTGCGGGGCCGACCCGGACAACCCGAACCACTTCCTGAAAGTCAACGGACCATCCCCGCGCGTGCGGGGCCGACATGGTCATGCCGGGGGACCGGATCGGCTCGACCGGACCATCCCCGCGCGTGCGGGGCCGACTCTTCGAACGCTTCACGCCAGGTGTCGAAACCCGGACCATCCCCGCGCGTGCGGGGCCGACATACCCGCATGCATCATCTGCTCATCGCGGGTGGGACCATCCCCGCGCGTGCGGGGCCGACGATTGCTTGGCTAGCTCCTGCGGCGTCAGATCCGGACCATCCCCGCGCGTGCGGGGTCGACTCACAGCGGAGAGGTTGCGCCGTGAGTGACGACGGACCATCCCCGCGCGTGCGGGGCCGACACCGCGCCGGGTCATGTGGACTACACGGTGACGGGACCATCCCCGCGGGTGCGGGGCCGACGCCGCAGGTGGTGTGGCTGGCGCTCGGGAACGGGGACCATCCCCGCGGGTGCGGGGCCGGCACTTGTTGACGTGTGGCGATGGTGGACAGGGTAGTTGTTTTCGTTCGGTTGGTTGGGGCCTGGCAGTTGTGGTGGTCGTAGTTGTCGGTGGGGGTGTTTATTCTCGCGGCTGTGTCGATCGGCCGATGGCATGGTCGCAGCAGCTGAACAGTTGGGGGTGGGCTTTGACGGAAGAGCGTTGGTTGGGGGCGTTGTGGGGGAAGTCGGCGAAGCGGGCCGGGGGTCGGACGAATCTGCTGCTGTCGCACTTGCTTGATACCGCCGCGGTGGGGGAGTTGATCTGGGATCACTATCTGGCCGTGTCGGTGCGCGATGTGGTTGCCGAGGTCGCCGGAGGCGCGGAACGGGGGCGTCGTCTTTTCGCATGGCTGTGTGGAATACACGACTGGGGGAAAGCGACTCCAGCGTTTCAGCACATCGACGCGGCGGGGGCGGCGTCGGTGCAATCGGTGGGGTTGAGCTGGGATCGGTTTGCTGTGGCTTCGAGTCGCTGGCGGCATGACCATGCGGGGGCTGTGTTGGCCCGCGACATTCTTGCTGAGGTCGGGTGGCCGCAGGAGCATCTGGAGTGGGTGTGGCCGTTGATCGCGGGCCATCATGGGAAGTTCCCGTCGCTGGGGGAGGTGCTCGAGCCGCGGAAAGCCAGAGGCAAGTTGCGTGGGAGGACCGCGGATTGGCGACAGGCTCAACGGCTTGTGGTGGAGCGGTTCACCACGGCCTTGGGGTTCGCCGATCTCGCCGACGTGGTTCCGAAACGGGTTCCGAATCGGGCGGTGCAGCTGCAGCTGAGTGGGTTCATCGTGATGGCGGACTGGATCGCCAGCGATGAACGGTATTTCCCCGGCATCGATGAGCTCGATCAGGTCAGTGTGGCTGTCGCCGGTGCGCGTGCTCGGTTGGCGTGGGCGCGGCTCGGGTTGTGTGGTGGCTGGGGTCGATTGCCCACTCCTGCTGCCGACGCTTTCCTCGAAAGATTCGGGGATGAACCTCGGAATTCGCAGCTGTTGGTGACTGGTGTCGCTGCCCGGATGGAGCGGGCGGGGTTACTGATTGTGGAGGCACCGATGGGGGAGGGGAAGACCAAGGCGGCGTTGCTGGCGTCCGAGGTCTTGGCGGCTCGGTTCGGTCTGGATGGTGTGTTCGTGGGGATGCCGACGCAGGCGACGAGCGACCCGATGTTCACTAATGTGCGGTGCTGGCTGGACAAGCTGCGCCCGGAGCTGGCCGGTCAGGTCGCGTTGCTGCACGGCAAACGCCGGTTCAACAAGGAGTGGCAGCGACTGCTGGAAGGGCGGGACCACCCTGACGCTGTCTACGGCAGCGTCGATGAGGACGAATTCGTCGTCGAGGACCCCTACCGCGGGGGAGCTCAAGAATTCGGGGAGGTCGGTCGCCCGCAGCGCACCGCGCCGGCGGAATGGTTCCTGGGTAGCAAGCGGGGGCTGCTGGCTCCGTTCGTGGTCGGCACGATCGATCAACTGCTGTTCGCGGCGACCCGCACCAAGCATGTGATGCTGCGCCAGGCGGGTCTGGCGGGCAAGGTTGTCGTCTTGGACGAAGTGCACGCCGCCGACGTGTACATGTCGCAGTTCCTGAAGGAGGGACTGCGCTGGCTGGGTCAGGCGGGGGTGCCGGTGGTGTTGCTGTCGGCGACCCTTGCTCCCCAGCAGCGAAAGGACCTGGTCGCCGCATACCTGGCAGGCGCTGGGTCCGCCGAAACAGCTGACGTCTGCGAGCTGCCCGAACCGGGTGGGTATCCGAGTGCAACCGCGGCTTGGGCGGGACAGGACGGCCGGTCGCGATACATCGTCGAAGACGCCAAGCCGTGGCGTGCGGAGGATCTACCGGTCAGGGTCGAGGTCCTGCCCGAACCGGCCGGCGCCGACGATGGCCGACCAGGTCCCGACGGCGACGCTGTGCTGTCGTTGTTGGCCCACCGGTTGGCCGATGGCGGCTGCGCGCTGGTGATCCGTAATACGGTGCCCCGCGCTCAACGCACCTACCAGGCGTTGAAGAAGCACTTCGGGGATGATGTGGTCCTCCTGCACGGCCGCATGCATGTGGTCCACCGCGCCGACCGCACCGGTGAATGCCTGCAGAAGCTGGGTCCGCCCGGTCCGAACCGGTCACGACCTACACGGCTGATCCTCGTGGCGACCCAGATCGCCGAGCAGTCTTTCGATGTCGATGTGGACTTGCTGGTCACCGACCTTGCGCCGATGGATCTGCTGTTGCAGCGCATCGGCAGGATGCACCGGCACGACGGAGTCCAGCGCCCCGAGCGACTGCAAGATCCAACGGTCGTGATCACCGGATTCGCACCGCGCCCCGGGCTGGCACCGTGGATTACGCCTGAAAGCGAGAACATCTACGGCCGCTACCCGCTGCTGCGCAGCGCGGCGCTTGTCCTGGAAGCCGAGAGCGGCACATGGTCGATTCCCGCGCAGGTACCTTCCCTGGTCGCCGACGCCTACGATCCGCGGGTTCCGGTGCCCACGGAGTGGGAGCACGACACCGGGCAGGCGTATACCGCGTGGCGGGACGAGCAGCAGCAGCGGGCCACGAACGCGGCGCCGTTGCTGCTGACCCGGTTCGGCGAACACAGCCGACCCACTCTCGAGGGGCTGCACCGCAGCGGAACACCGGGCGATCTCGGGGATGAGCGGATGCAGATGGTCGTCCGCGATGGCGATCCCACCGTGGAGGTCGTATTGGTCCGCCATGACGGCCTCGGCTACCACACGATGACCGGCCACCGCTTGGGGCCGCATGGTGAGGTGCCGCCGGAACTGATCGACGAGGTCCTCGGCGGAACCGTGCGACTGCCAGCCAAGCTCACTGCGGCGGCCGAGCGTGAGCTTGTGCCGTTGGACGGGTGGCGTGACCACCCATGGTTGCGCTACAGCCGCGCGTTAGCGCTCGACGACTCGGGTGCTGGCGTGGTCGGCACCCGCCGGATCCGATACGACGAGGAACTGGGATTGATCGTTGAGTGAGGTCGGGACCCGATGCTCGGGCCCCGACCTCGGTCCCCGCCGAGGCGGGGCCGACCTGGCGCCCACACACAGCAGTGGGCCATCCCCGCGAGCCATCCTTCACCTTCCAGTGGGTGCCATCACGGGGCAGGTGCCTCCCCAGTTTGGCAGACAGACCGCAGGAATCCGGGTAGCATCAGCCGCGGATTTTCTACACATAGCAGATTGGAGAATCCAGTGAACCCGGCTGATCTGATCGATGGCATGCGATGGCTGGACTGCCTGCGCCACGACGGCCGACTTGCCCGGTTCGGTGTCCGGGAGGTGTTGCTGGGCTCCCATGAGGTCGCCGGACTGACCGTCGACGTGCCCACCATGTATCCGGCGATCCTGCGGCAGGTGCTGTTGCCGATCGTGGTGGACGTGCTGGGTTCTCCCGCCACGCGCAGCGAGTGGGCAGCCCGGTTTCGTCGCGGATGCTTCGACGACGATGAGCGGCAACGGCTGAGCGTTTATCTCGACAAATACCAGGACCGGTTCGATCTCTTCGGCGCGACCCGCCCGTTCGCGCAGGCGGCCGGTCTGCATACCGCCAAGAACGAAACCAAGGGAGCCGCGCTGCTGGTGGCGACTGCCGCGTCGGGCAACAACGTGCCCGTGTTCGCTGCCCGCACCGAGGGGGATCCGCTGCCGTTGACGCCGGAGCAAGCCGCCCGCTGGCTGCTGCATACCCACTGCTGGGATACCGCCGCGATCAAGACCGGCGTGGTGGGTGACGGGAAAACCAAGAACGGCAAGACGGTGGGCAATCCGACCGGCCCGCTGGGGCAGCTCGGGATCGTGATGCCGATCGGGCGCACGCTGCATGAGACGTTGCTGCTGAACATCCCGATCGGTGCGCAGGATCGTCTCGGCTCGCCGCAGTGGCGGCGGGACCCGGCTGACCCGCAGTGGGACGACAATCGGTCACCGGACGGGTTGCTGGACTGGTGGACCTGGCAGTCGCGCCGGATTCGGTTGTTCCCCACGGAATCCGATGACAATGTGGTCGTCACTCGAGTGATCGTCGCGGCCGGTGATCGGCTCGCCGGCGGCAGTGCTCCCGAATGGGAACCGCACACTGCCTGGCGGTTCGACAAGCCGACCAAAGGAGCGAAGCCACGGTCTTCTCCGCTTCGTCCGCTGCGGCACACCCCGGGCAAGGCGATCTGGCGTGGCATGCAGGCTCTGCTCGCGCTGGAGGCAACCCCCTCCGACGCGTTCCAGACCAGTGAACTGCTCAATCAGCTCGCCGAACTCGAAGCCGAGGGGTTACTCGAGGACGGCTATCCGCTGCGGGTGGAGACCTTCGGCATGGTGTACGGCAACCAGTCCGCCGTGGTCGAAGACCTGTTGCACGACGCGATGCCGTTGCCGGTGGCCGCGCTGCGCGGCAGCGGGGACGCCTACGCGCTGGTCCTGGAAGCAACCGAACAAGCCGAGCGCCTCGCCGCCGCGGTCAACAACCTTTCGGCGGATCTGCGCCGCGCCATCGGCGCCGATCCGATCCCGTGGGACAAGGGACAACGCCCCGGCGAGCAACTGCTGTATGCCCTGGACCCCCTGGTACGTCGGCTGCTTGTCGGTGTCGGTGCCGACGGGGCCGACACCGACAAGCTCGACCGTGGGCAACTGGCCTGGGAACAACTGGCCTACCGGGCGACCTGGCAGATCGCCGACCCCCTATTCGCGGTCCCCGCGACAGCGTTTCTCGGACGCGAAGTGGAGATGGGCAAGAAGAAGCGTGCCTATCGACTCGGCTTGGCTACCAACGACTTCCGCGCCCAAGTCGACAAGGTCCTGCCACGGGCAGCCGCCGCCCGACGACCGAAAAACGCGAGGAGCGTGAGCTGATGCCGCAGCGCTACTGGAACCGGCTTATAGATAACGACAAAGGCAAATGGAAAGACCCCAAACGACTCCCGCCAGGTGAGGACCTGGCCGCGCTGCGCTCCGGGCTGGGGCGCGCAGCGCTCACGGTGCCGAAGATGTGGCCGTTCTACACCAGCCCGATCAACGACGACCTGGCGCGCATCGGGGAAGTCAGCGCACAGCAGCGGGCCGAACACGCCGCGCTCGCCCTCTACGGGTTGCATCAGCAGTCGCAAACAGCTCCGATGCACCATCGAGGCATCGGCTTGGGCACCGCGCTGCTCGCGCTACGTCGCCACGACAAGTCCAGCCCCACCGCTGTGGACCGCAGGGTCGCCGCGCTCGCGACCGCGACCAGCATGCCCGCACTCCTGATGCGGCTGCGCGGCCTCGTCGGTCAACTCCGCGACATCCGCCAGCCCCTGGACTACGACCGTCTGCTCACCGACCTCGAGGCGTGGCCGTGGCCCGACGGCCGACAACGGGTTCGCCGTGCCTGGGCGCAGGGCTACCAGCTGTGGGAGCAGCCCTCGACCCGCGATGCCCACTGAATTCCACCTCCCGACGATGGAGCTTGTCATGACCGAACACCTGTACATCGACCTGCACATCCTGCAGACCGTGCCACCGGCCAACCTCAACCGCGACGATCAAGGCAACCCCAAAGAGGCCATCTACGGCGGGGCGCGCCGATCACGCGTCTCCTCACAGTCATGGAAACGGGCTACCCGCAAAAGATTCGCTGCCCGCGTTCCCGAACAGGATCTGGGCACCCGCACCCGGCGCATCGCCGCCGAACTCGTAGACCAGTTGCATCAACGGTCCGGACTCGCCGACGAGCAGGCGGCACGCGTCGTCGGCGCGCTACTGAAACCGTTGGGCATTTCCAGCGGCAAGAAGGTCGGCGACACCGCGTACCTGTTGTTCGTCGGTCGACGCCAGCTGGAAAGCATCATCGACCAGGTCGCCGACAACGCCGCCGACCTGGCGGCCCTCGATGACGAGGCCCTGGCCGACGCGGTCAAGGACCTGCCGGTCCAGCAGCAGCTCAGCAGCGGCCACCCAGTCGACGTCGCGTTGTTCGGTCGCATGGTCGCCGACATCCCCGCCCTGAATGTCGATGCCGCAGTTCAGGTTGCGCACGCGCTGTCCACCCACGCGACCGAGCTGGAATTCGACTACTTCACCGCGGTCGATGACGAGAACGAGAAGAACGAAACCGGCGCCGGCATGATCGGCACGATCGGATTCAACTCCGCCACCCTCTACCGGTACGCGACTATCGGAGTGCATCAGCTGCAGGAGAATCTCGGCGAGACGCAGGCCGTCCTCGACGCGGTGGACCTGTTCGTGGACAGCTTCGCCCGATCGATGCCCACCGGATACGGCAACTCCTTCGCCCACCGCACCCTGCCCTCCCTGGTGGCAGTCGTGGTCCGCGACGATCAACCGGTGAACCTGGTATCTGCATTCGAGAAACCGGTATCGACCAGCCGTGACGGAATCGCCGAACAGTCTGCGCAGCGACTGGCCGACGAACACATCCGCAGCATCAGCCAATGGGGCGACACACCGCTGCACACCGCCCTCGCCCACGGATTCCCCACCGACTCCCCCGCAGCGTCCGGGCTGACAGCCGCATTCGGTACGCCGGTGGCCTTCCCGCAACTGAGGGAAGAACTGCAGGGCCAATTGCGGGAGCAACTGAAGCGATGAGCGACTCGATCGCAGCAGGGTCGTCCGAGCCGCCCGATAGTGGACGCGGGGGCCGGGCCGTGGACAGCTCCCCACCGGAGACGCTGCCCGGCCCTGTCGAACCAGCCAGTCGACACGACCATGGCGGCGACGCGGCGGTGCTGTTGCTGCGGTTGGCTGCACCACTGCAATCGTGGGGAGAGGCAGGCAGCTTCAACCGCCGCGACACCCGCCCCGAACCCACCAAGTCCGGGATCATCGGCCTGCTCGCTGCCGCGCTCGGCCGCCCCCGCGACGCGGACCTCACCGACCTGAGACAGCTGCAATTAGGGATCCGCGTCGATCAACCGGGCAGCCTTCTGCGCGACTACCACACCCTCAGCGACTACCGCGGGGTTCCGCTGCGACAAGCCGGGGTCAACGCCAAGGGCACCCAGAAGTTCACCTCACCAGCCAAGCACACTCACCAAACCTGGCGTTACTACCTGCAGGACGCAGCGTTCCTGGCAGCAGTCGCGGGCCCGCCGCCACTGCTGCACGCCCTGGCACAGGCTCTGGCCCGCCCCGCCTTCCCGCTCACCCTCGGACGACGCAGCTGCCCACCTACACAGCCCGTCAACTTGGGACTGCGCGACGGCACCCTGATCCAGGTGCTCGAATCCGAACCCTGGCAAGCCTCCGAACCCGCACGCGATGCCTTCGTGCGGCGTCGTAAGCATCGGCCCGCCTACCTCGACTTGCCGGTCACCATCGACGACGACCACGGCAACGAAGTGCGCCACGACCTACCCATCAGCTTCGACCCCCGCGACCGCCGCTTCGCCGAGCGCCGCGTGCGCCGGGTCTCGGTGCGGGCGCCCAGCGGTCTACCCCACCCGGACCCGCAAGATGCCGGCACCGATCATGACCCGTTCGCCCTGCTGGACTGGTGAGGACCCATGACCTATCTGTCCCGAATTCGCATCAACCCGCTGCGCCGCGACAGCCGTAACCTGCTGGCCAACCCCCGCGCCATGCGCAGCGCGGTCCTGCACGGCATTCCTGATCAGCCGCTCGACGAACGCATCCTGTGGCGGCTGGACTCCGACAACCCACACCGGCCCATGCTGTATGTCCTCACCCGCACCAAACCCGACTGGACGCACCTCGTCGAAACCGCAGGCTGGCCCGACGCCGACGGCGAACACGCCGCCGTCGCCGACTACACCCCACTGCTGGACCGCCTGCGCACCGGTGACCGGTACGCCTTCCGCATCACCGCCAGCCCGGTGCAGAACACCTCAACCCCCACCAAACTCACCACAAACCAAGCCGAACGCCGCGCCGACGGGAACCGCCGCTCATTCCGAATCGGTCACCGCACCGCCGCCGCCCAACTCGGCTGGTTCCTCGACCGCACCCAACGCTGGGGTTTCCACATCCCAGACGCCGCAACGGACACCTCCGCCCCCGGTCTACAACACGACGACGACATGCTCGTACCCGGCAAGGAGGTCCGGATCACCGCCCGCAACCGCCATTCCTTCGGTAAAGCCGAGCCCGGCATGAAAACGCGAACCGACAAACCGGTCGTCGTACACACCGCCACATTCGAAGGTCAACTCGAAATCACCGACGCACAACAGTTCACCCAGCACCTGCTGCACGGCATCGGCCCATCCAAAGCCTACGGATGCGGCCTGCTTACCCTCGCCCCGCTCGAAAGACGTTGACACGACCCGACGTGGCCGCCCGGCCTACCGCCCGGCTGATGTGGAGCCATCCGCGCGCGTGCAAGGCCGACGTCACCACCCCGGCCCAGCCATGGGTGCTACCCGTTCCAATCAGGGTGTTGACCTACTCGGCGGACGGGATCCTCTGGGCGGTTCGAGCATGGGGAACTGGCTGATCCACCGGTCCAGGCGCTCGGAAGAGTGAGACATGTTGTCGGACATTACATCTTCGGAGCCGATGCGCTCCGGGGCTTTCCGCCCTGACGGTCCGGAACACTGCGTAATGTCGCGCCATGGTCACTTTCGTCGTGTCGGTCGTTGCTGCTGTCGGAGCGTTTCTCAGCGCGTCGGTCAGCGCGCCCATCGAACCGAGGTCAGGCAGGGCGAGGCCTGGCCATTGACGGGCTTTATCCGTTGTGGCTGTTGGTGTAGATGGCGATGTTGGGCAGCCAGTACCCCATACCTGCAGGTCGAGCGGACCACACAATCGCCGCGATACTGGTGTCGTCGCCGATTTCGGCCAGTTTCCCGGCGAACATTGCCAGCTTCGGTGCCGAATACACCTCGTCCACAATGATTCCGGGGTTGCTGGCGCGGAAGTGTTTCACCTCGTGGCGGGGCACGGTTTCACGGGTGGCGACTTGCCAGGTCGCGGTTGTGCCGCCGGGTGTGGACAGGTAGGCGAGTGCCTCGTCGAGGTGGGCTGGTTGCACCCATGCGGTATCTGTGTCCAGTAGGAACGGTGGTCTCGGCGAGGGGCGGGGGTCGTTGATGTCGTCGCCGTGCAGGGCGGCGAGCATGGTCGCTGAGGTGTCTTCTTCGTCGATCCAGGCGGCGATCTGATCGGCATTGGGGCCCTCGGCGGTGTAGCGGACCTGTGGAGGCGATTCAGACCCGAGGCCGCCGTCTTGCGCTGGGGGGATCATGACGGCGACGAGTTCGACCAGTTCCCGGTAGGTCAACTCTAGGTAGTCGTTCCCGATCTGAGGGTCGGCGATCCGGCCGCCGTCGAGCATTGCTTGTCCGTATCGTGGCCACCACATTTCCAGGGGCGCAGTGGCAATGGTCGCAAACAGCAGATCCTCGATACCGATCCACCGGCGTCCATTTCCAGTAGCGAGCCGGGCGGCACGCTGCAATGCCTTCACTACGTCCGGGGCGACGCCGGTTACCGACACCTCGAGATCGTCAGGAATGCTCATGTGGTCCATCATCATTCGCGGTGGTGTCCGGCTGCCTCCTGATCCCCGTATTCCATGCGGCCCGTTCGACAAAGCGGCAATAGCCTTGTGCGGTGCGGTGATTCGCGGGAATCCGAATATCCTCGGTATTCAGCGCGGATGCGGGGAGCGGAACATGATGCGAGGCGAGGATATCCGGGCAGCCCGGAAAGTGAGGGGATGGTCGATTCCGGTCCTCGTTGCGGCCCTGATCGAGGCCGCTGACCGCGACGGCATCCACCTGATGACCCCGGTCTCGCTGAAGACGTCGGTGTCGCGATGGGAGAACGGCCACGTCGTTCCCGACGTCATGTACTCCAGGCTGCTGGCGAAGGTGCTGCATCTGCCGTACGCCGGTGACCCGCTCTCTCGAGGGCGTGAGTACCAGCGCGACATCGCCGCCGCGATCATTGTGCTGGATGCGTTGGCCGGCAGCGACAGCGGCAACGATCCGGAACTGACCACCGCGGGGGCGATCACCAGCATGGGCGCATCCCAAGTCGTGACCGGGTACCTGTTCGCGCAATCGCCCACCCTGACGGTGGAGCCGGATGGGCAGGTACACGGGGTCGCGATCGCTGTGCGGATCCGCGACACGGTCGCGGCGATGATGTCGATGGATTTCGCCCGGGGTGGTGGGCATGTGCGGCGCACGCTGCTGGAGTTCTTCCAGACTCAGGTCGTGCCCGAGCTGCACGCGGTGCATCCGGAGCGGGTGCGCCGCGAGATCTTCTCCGCCGCTGCCGAAGTCGCCCAGCTGCTGGGCTGGAGCGCCTACGACGTCGGCCGACACTCGGCCGCGATCAGATACTTCATCCAGGGCCTTCGCCTCGCCGAGGAAGCCGGCGACCAGCGGATGGGTGCCCGGCTGCTGGCCAACCTGTCCCATCAGAGCAATTTCGTCCACCGCTACGACGACGCGGTCATGTACGCCCGGGCGGCGCAGTCCGCTCTGCGAGGACACGGCACACCCAGTGTCGACGCCATGTGCGTGATGATGGAGGCTCGCGGGCTGGCCAGCCTGTCCGATCTGAAGGGCACCGCGGCCGCGATCCACCGCGCCGAGCAACTCTTCGAACGCCGCCACGGCGACGAACCGACCTGGATCGGCTACTACGACCCAGCCGAACTCGCGGGCGACGCCAGCCACTGCTGGCGCGATCTGCAGCTCGTGCCCCAGACCCGCACGTTCGTCAGCGATGCCCTCACCGACGACACCCCACCCCGGACCAGGGCGTTCATCCAGATGGTCGCGGCCGACGCATCGCTGGTCGCCGGCGACCTCGAGGAAGCCGGAGCGCTCGCGGCCGCCGCCGTTGTCAACGGCGGCGACCTGCGATCAGCGAGATATCTGCAGTACCTGCACGACTTCTACAACCGGCTCCCCGCTGGGGGTTCACGTCATCCCGCGCTCGTGGAGTTCGTCGACCTCATGCACACCCACCATCCCGCGATCGTGGCGGTGCGTTGTTCGTGACCACCGAGGATGCGCGGTACTCACACTCGTCACCAACGCACAACCGGCTCCTGCTGCTGGCTCTGGTTCAGGCGTGGGGCCACAAGTGCTACTGGTGCAAGACACCGACCACATTCCGGGGCCTGCAGATCGACCACATCGTCCCCCGCAATCCCGCCTCGGGCCCGGTCGGGGATCTGGGCCTCGGCGCCGACTTCGACGTGGACGCGACGGCGAACCTCGCACCGATCTGCGGGCCCTGCAACCAAGAGAAAAACAACGGCGAGTACTGGAATATCCCCCGAATCGCCTGCGTCATCAAGGCGGCCGCTGGCGCCGTCCCGCAGGTCCAACGCCACCTCACGAGATTCCGCGCCAATGACAGCATCGTTCGAGCGCTACTCGCGGTGACCGCGGCCGACCTCGGCATCGACGAGGTCGCAGACTCCGTCGCGGCGTTCGGAGCGGTGATCCTGCCTGTCTTCCGGGAACGGTTCCCGCAGATCCTCGACGCACCGTACTTGCAGGACTACACCGAGCGGCGACCGGTCGTCGAGGTCGAAGGCCGGCGAGTCCAGCTGCCTGAGGAGCAGTCGATGATCGAGTGGGACGTGACGTCACGGCGCGCACTGGTGATCCTCGAAGATGTCCTCGACACTCCGATCGCCTACGCGCTGAACTGTGTGCGTGATCAGGTCCGCGAGCACGTCGACGACGAGGTGGACAACTGGATCCGCCACAGCACTGCGAACCGCTTCCGCGACACACAGGCGTGGCGGCAGCCGAGCTCGAATCCGATCGGGCTGTACGTCCATGAGCTGCGATACGTCGACGGCGAGGTTCAGCTGACCGGGGTGCTGGAGGGCACGTTCACCGCCCACATCGAGGAGGACGTCGACGACCGCGAATGGTGGGAACCGCGGACGACGAGCAGGTATGCCGACTTCGACTTCACCGGTGAGTTCTACGCCACCTTCTCACGGGAGGGGATCACCGACGCCGGGGTGTACTTGCACGAGCCGGAGGAGAACCAGTGGCAGTACCTCGACGTTCTACTCGGGGTCGACGAGGATGCCGACCAGCCCGGCGACTGAGTCTGGCTGCTGGCCGTAGGTGGACGCGAGCATGTACGCGGCTCCGGCAGCCCTGAAAACGCGGACCCCGATATGGTCGACGACCTCGAGGACGAGGACGAATAGTAGGGCGTAGCATCGGAATTCGCAGATTTGTCCCATGCCCCGTTCCCGCCGCATCCTGCCGTGATGGCCGGGCCGAAATGAGTGATGCCGTCGAGCGTGGAGGGCCCGACGGCATCCGGGCTCGCGGCACCTGGGGGGTCGGTGGCCGCGAGCAACTATCAGCCGGGGGGGATGGCTGATAGGCGTCGAGCCTAACCGATACACAGCCGCCGCGAGCAGCCAGGGGTGCGACAGTATCGGCCGAAACCCTCGCGCGACAACACATTTCATGTCACTAGCTGTGCCATCTCCGGGGTCTGAGGCGCGAAAAACAACACATATGCAAGTCAACATCTCTCTCAGACGCCTGTCCACGCCTGCCTTGCCAGGGTTGTGACCAGGTAATCCGTTGAAAATTCCGCCGCTTCTACCGGAACCCCACCACCCAAGGCGGCACCCACCGGACCCGCACCGAGATCCTGTGGTCCAACCACCCGCTCCGCGTCTCGGAGGTCGACACTTTGCCTCTGCCCGGGTTTCGTAACAGCGACACCTCCGCCGAGGGTGAGTGTTACGAATCCCGATGCCAGGCACCGGGATGCGAGAAGGTCCTCACCCCCCGCGGCACCGGCCGCCCGGGCCGCTTCTGCTCAACGGCCTGCCGGATGCGCGCCCACCGCGCACCTGCTCAGCCCGCATCCTGACCCGGGACCGGCCCCGGCCAGGGCGATGTTGTCGGTGGTGTCCCTCATCATCCAGACGGTCAGAGACCACGCCAGGGCTCGGTCAGTCGGCCGGTGCGCAGCGTGCGGATCCGCTTCTCGTATTCGCCGCGGACGCGTGCGGAGTGATCGACGTTCTGCGACAACCAGCTGACCATCTTCACCTGCTGGACTGCTTGGAGGATCGGCCACCCGGACCAGGTGGTGATGTCGTAGCCGTAGCTGCCCGCGAACGCGGCATAGTCCCGTTCGGCGAGCATCCCCATCGACGCCTCGGCGGCCGTCTTGGCCAGATCCCACTCCGCTGGCCCGACCGCGAACGCCTCCAGATCGATCAGCACCGCCTGGCCGTCGTCGGTGATCATGACGTTCTTCACGTGGGCATCGCCGTGCAGCGCGGTTACTGGTAGCTGGAAGGTCAGCGTTTCCAGCTCCTGGTCCAGCTCGCGTGCTCGGTGCCGCAAGAAATCGGCGTCCGTGGCCGGGATCGGCGCGGCGTCCAGGCGCGCCGCGACGTGCCCGAATGCCTGCACGGCTGGGAGCGTCAGGTCGGCCGGTCGGTCGAGGCGGTGCAGCTGCCGGAGCAGCTCGCCGAGGGTGCCGGATTCGTCGAGGTTGGCTGCTCGCCCTGGGATGAAACGCCAGAATGTGACCGGGTGCCCGTCGATCTCGATCGGCTGCTGTCGATCACCAATGCCGTAGGTCTGCGCGGCCGGGAATCGCTGGGCGGCAAGCCAGTTCGCGACCTCGACTTCCTTGGCGGCGTCGTCCCAGTGCTGCAGGTTGCGTGCGATGCGGACGACGACTGGCGCCGCCAGCTGGTAGAGCATGTTCTCCCCCAGCCGAAGCATGACCGCATCGGTGGGATCCAGACCGGCTGCCCGGCACGCTGAAATCAGTACCTTGTCAACCATTTCGGGCAGGAACGCGGATGCCGATGAGCGAGCCACGACGTCCAGGCTAGGGGATAGGTCCGCCGCTGCCGAACACCGGATCACTTCGGCCGGTGCGTTCCTGCGAGGGGCTCGGGGCGTCGGAGGAAGGTCTTCACCTGGGCCTGGATCGGCTCGTCATCGAGGTTGTTGCGGATGACGGTGTGTGGCCAGGTCGGAGCGAACTCCGCGTCGACGCTGTCGAGGTACTGATCCCAGTGGCCGAGCTTCCAGGTGTCCTTGGCGGCCGCGCGTTGCTCGAGGTGAGATCGCATCGAGTCGGTGCTGCAGCGAACCCAGATCACCGACATGTCGGCCCCCTGTTCGGCGAGCGAGGCTGCCTGACGCTCGAACCAGGCGTTGTTGTCGAACTGCTCCAGATACGGCGCGATGGCGATGACGCTGACCCCGCACGCGATGTTCTCGCTCACCGCAGTCGCCAAACACTGATACTCGGCAGGCTCGATGACATCGAGGTAGAGCGCAGATTCCCGATCGGCAATCGTGCTACCGAGCTGGACGAGTGCCGCGTCCACGACGCTGCGGGTGAGCATTTCTTTGTCGAGGATCGCCCAACTGGTTTCTCGCGCAAGAACCCGGCCGACCTCTGTTTTCCCGCTCCCGGCGTAGCCACCGACGAACACGACCCGCGGCCTCGCCGTCCGCTGCCGGTCAGCAGCCGCTTCAGTTCGGTCGGCGACGACACGCCCCGACCGCGGGCGGGTGGTGATGAGACCCTCGTGGCCGAGCTGCTCCATCGCCTGGTTGACCGTCCCGAGGCTGACCCCCCATTGCTCGGCGAGCGCTCGGCTCGACGGCAGCTTCTCGCCAGGCCGCCGCCGACCGGATTCGATCTCATCTCTGAGCTCACGCGCGATCTGCCACCGCAGGGCCTCGCTACTGGTCGGTTCAGTCATGCCAGCTGAGCCCTCTCTGATCTGCGCTTCTGAGGCACCCAAACGGTATCAGTCCATGCCAACCAGTGGCGATAGCTCTGATCTACGGGACTTGTACCAGCAATCAAGGTGATATTCAAGGGTTATATCTGAATTGTTCAGATGATACGATCTGAACATAACACGACCCTGGATCTCCCTCTTGGAGGGGTGCTCGATGACTTGGCAGACTCAGCCCGAAACACACTGGATAAAGGGCGAATTACCGCCCGAACCTGTACATGCACGGGCAGAAGACAGCGGCTCGAACACCGTCGACCCGAACGCTCTCCGCTCTCAACTGATCAATTCAGATCGCTGGGGAGTGGGTGAGCTCGCGTTGCGCTGCCGCCCAGTCGTCGCCGCTGCTGCAGGGATTGTTAACCCCTGCCAACTCCCGACACGCCGCCGCGCGGGAAGACGGTGAGGACATGGCTCCGAAACGTTCATCCGCATCGAAATCTCCACGCCACGACACCAAGAAGTCGTCGTCGCGGTGCACGGATGTGTTCATGCTGGTCGGCGTCCCGGTCGGGTTGGGGATCTGCACTCGTCCGATGTGGCCCGGGGGCTGGGCTGATCGGGTCGTTGAGGTCGCGGTGCCGGTCGCGGTCGGGGTGGTGATGGTGGCGGCGGCGATCGCGCTGCTGGTGCTGGTGCTGCGCACCTCGGGCGACTGCGGTATGCGGCGGCGCCGATGGTCGCGCGCGGTCGCAAACGCCGGCCTCACCCAGGAGCGCAGCGGCGAGCAGCTGGTGCCGCAGTTGATGTCGACCAGCCGCACCGGCGGCGAGGTCGTGCTGCGGGTGCGGATGCTGACCGGCCAGACCCCGCAGGACTGGGACCGCCGCGCGCAGCGCCTGGCCGAGGAACTCGGTGCCGGGCAGGCCCGGGTGGCCTGGACCCCCAATCGGATCGAAGAGGTCGAGCTGAGGCTCACCCGGAAGGAGGCTGCGTGATGGCGCGGCTGATGTCGGTCTCACTGACCGAACCCCAAGTGATCGCCCGGGAGAAGACCGTGACGCGGCGGATGGGCTGGCGCATGGCGCGCGTCGGTGACCAGCTCACGCTGTGCCGGAAGGTGATGGGCCGCAAGGCCGGTGAGCCGCTGGTGCGCATCGCGCAGGTCGAGATCACCGCGATCAGTCGCGAGCCGCTGGCCGCGATCAGCCAGGCCGACCTCATGGCCGAGGGCTTCCCGAACATGACGCGCGAGGAATTCGTCACCTTCTTCTGCGCCACCCACCGAGGCTGCCGCCCCGACAGCCTCGTGACCCGAATCCAATGGCGGTACCTCACCGCCGCTGACACCGAGAAGGTGGCCTGAGATGGACATCGAACCAGAAATCATCGCTCCCGTCGCCTTGCTCGGGACCGGGCTCGGATTCGTGACGCTCGCGACGGCGTATTACACGGCTGAAAACCTGGGTGTGTCGGGGTCGATCGGTGTCGTGCCGGTGGTGGCCGGGGCGGGTGCGGTCGCTGCGCGGGTCGCGTGGACACGGTGGTCGGCGAAGACGCGGGTGACGCGCGCCGAGCGCGCCGCCCTGCGGGATTGGGCGGACTGGGTCACCGATTTCCCCGAGGACGTCCAGGAGACGGTGGAGATCCTGTCCACCTCGTGGGAGGCCGCGAAGAAGTGGGCCTCGCTGGGGCTGGGACGGTTGCCGGATCCGGCGACGGGCGATCCGGGATCGTGGCCGCAGTTGGTGCCGTCGCAGTCGTCGTGGCCGCCGGACCGGGGCATTCAGTCGGTGAACGTGGGGCTGCGGTTGCGGCTGCAGATGTGCGACGGCCAGGAGCGACGCCAGTTCGAGGAGCGCCTGGCCAAGATGCAGGTGGCCTTCGACGCCGACGCGGTGCGAGTGGTCGAGTCCCGGGGTAAGCAGATCTGCCTGGACCTGCGCTACTTCGACCCGATCAAGGACTTGGTGCCGGTGCCCGCCCCGGCCGAGCCGGTCGACCTGAAGAAACTCAACCCCGGCATGCGTGAGGACGGCGATCGCTGGCTCGTGCCGCTGTTCGAACGCAACCTTCTCGGCGTCGGCCTGCCCGGATCCGGCAAGTCGGGGTTCGTGGCGTCGCTGCTGATGGCCACTGCCCCTGCCGCCCGTGACGGCCTAGTCGTGAACTTGATGATCGACATGAAGTTCGGTGTGGAAGCGGCCCGCATGAAGGGCTTGCTGCACCGCACCGCGACCGACGCGGACTCGGGCGAACAGATGCTGGAGTGGCTGCGCTGGACGGTGATCGAGGAGCGCGGCCGCGAGATGGAGGCATTGGGCCTGTCCAAGCACGTCATCACCGCGCAGGCCCCGATGTATCACCTGATCATCGACGAGATCGCCGAGCTGCTCGACGACCCGAAGACCCGCACCGCCTTCCTGCGGCTGCTGGTGTCCATCGCCCGCCTGGGTCGCGCCCTGGGGATCTCCATCTCCGGGTACACGCAGCTGGCGAACAAAAAGGTCCTCGACATGCTGCGGGACTTGTTCCAGATCCGGATCGGCATGCGCTTGTCCAGCCCGGAGCAGATGGTCATGGTCTACGGCGATCACCACGCCGCCGAGCGCGGCGCCGACAACACGAACATCCCCGACCAGGGCAGCGCCGGTATCGCCTACGTCTTCGACGACTCCAGCTCCCAGATCGTGCGTGTGCGTGCCTACTTCGTCTCCGACGAGAACCTGGCCTGGGCCGCGCAGACCTACCCGCCGTATCCGCACCCGCATGTGCAGGACGCCACCGTCCAGGCCGCCACCCCGGGCGGCGGGAAGCTCGCTGCTGGGGGGAAGAAGCCGGTTGTGTCGATCGACTCCGCGCGTCGTCGCCGCGGTGACGGCGAGATTCCCAACGTCACGGGGTTGCTGGCCGAGATAGATGCCGAGGCCGAGGAGCTGAGCAAGAAGATCGGTGACGCCCTGGCCGAGGGCGAGGAGCGCGACGCCGACGCCGAGCCGCTCGACGGCATCGACTTCGACGAACTCGGCGACGACACCGATGATGCCGACGAATCCGCCTGAAATCCAGACGGCTAGATCGTTAACAGTCTAGACTGTTAAATATAGGTTCCGCTTTGAACTCCCACCCCCGCAACGGGTGGGTCAACAGAGAAAACCCAGTTCAGAAAGGCAATCAATCCCATGACCCTCACCTTTGATCTCGCCCGCACCCTGCTCGCGGCGCCGAGCGCTGCCGAGCAGGCCCTGCTCGACACTCTGAGCGCCATCTCGTCGGTCACCTACCAGTACGCGATCAAGCTGCCCAACGGCCGCTGGTGGCGCAAGGTCTCCACCCGCGTCGCCTCCCCGAACCACACCACCCCGACCGTCTTCCACGACCGTCCCCGCGCCGCCGACGAGATGTTCGACGTGGCCGCCCAGGCCGTCGATCACTACGGGGTGCGCCCCGAGGACTACCAGCCGCAGCTGATGGTCCGCGAGGTCGTCATCCGCGGCAACGAGATCAGCAACGGCCCGTGGTACCCGGCGGAAACGGTGCGGTGAGCGCCATGACGATCTTGCACCCGTTCCGCCGTCACCCCCGGGTAGACGAGGTCGCGGGTCTGCGGGCGGCGCTGGCGGATCGGGACCGGCAGTTCGCCGAGCTGAGGCGGCAAATGGACGACCTGCTGGACCGGGAGGCGATGCACCTCAACGCCCCCGACATGGAGTGTCTGACCTCAGCCGCGGTGATCGAGCTTTATGGCGCCCGACGCGCTTGCCACCGCCCCGGCTCGGCCGGTCGGCCGCAGTTGAAGGCGTTGGCAGGCAACGTCACCGAGCTGACGATTACCGCCCCGCACATCGAACGCAACTACTCCACCTTCTGAACAAACAGGGACGCCCCAGCCAGCGTGAACCTGGCTGGGACGTCCCCTTCAGATCATCACAGACAGGACGCCCCGATGCGAACCACCACCCCCACCGAGGTCGCGCTGGCCGAGAAGATCGCCGCCAGCGCCCGGCAGCTGCTGACGCTGCTGGCCGAACTCGACGACCCCGAAACCCTGCTCGAGAAGGCGACCCGCCTCGACTGCGCCGGTAGCGCCCTCTGCCTCGAGGTGCTCGACACCAGCGACCTGCCCATCACCGCGTCGACCCTGATCGCCGCCGTGCGCGAGCGCCTGCCCGAGCAGTTGCGCGACGTCGTCGGCATCGGCCGCGCCATCCGCTGACCCGCGCGGCGACCACACCCGCTCGACACGAAAGGCCCACAGCCATGACCATCACCTATCTCGACGACGCGGCCCCCAGCATCGACTGGCGTCATCAGGCGGCCTGCGCCAGCCACCCCGAGCCGGATCTCTGGTTCCCGGTCTCCTCGGCCGACCCCGCCACCGAAGCCAAAGAGATCTGCCGGGGCTGCCCGGTCCGCGAGGTCTGCGGCATGATCGCGGTCCGCACCGGCGAGCAGTACGCCGTCGCCGGCGGATACCGCACCTCCAACCCCGACGAGCGCGCCGAGCTGGAGGCATGGCTGGGATTCAGCCGCTCGGCGGCGTCCAGGGTCCGCTGCACCGAGTGCGGCGCAATGTTCGCCACCCGCACCAAGTTCAACACCTGCGAGGACTGCAGAGGCCTCACGCCGGTCGCCGACCTTCGCCGCCACATCAACGCCCTGCTGGATTCCGGACGCAGCGCACGAAGCCTCGCCGCCAGCGCCGGTGTCGGTATCTCCACGATCCGCAAGCTCGCCGACAGCCAGGACGGCTGGCAGCACGTGCACAAGACGATCGCCCGCCGCGTTCTCGCCATCACCCTCGACGACGCGGAGGCCGTGGCATGAGCACCAGCATCTCCGACGACGGCGCCGCGCTGCAGGACCTGATCGAGGCCCGTGACGAAGAGGCGACCCGCGCCGAGTCCGCCGCGCTGCCCGCGCTTGCGGCCGCCGACGCCGGCGCGCTGTTCACCGCCGCGCTGCACCTGGCCGCTGCCATCGAGGCGGGCTCGATCAACCGGGCCCTGGACGCCACGCACCGCACCCGCACCGCGGCCGCCAACCTGTCCGTCGCGCTCGAAGACATCGAGAACACCAGCGACACCGAGGATCTCGCGTTCGACCTCCACGAATTCCAGCGCCGTGTCGCCCGCCAGCTCGACGCCGCCGTCGCGGCATTCGACACCAGTTCGGAGGTCCTGCCGTGACCAGCGCCTACTCACCCCACGTCGAGCAGCTGCTCGCCCGCGGCCGTGCCGAACTCGGCTTCCCGGCCCAGCCCCGGACGCCGAAGCTCGGCGAGATCAGCATCGCTCTCGTCGACGCCGGTGACCGCTACGTCCTCACCGACTCCCACCCCGACGGGATGCGCGTGCACATCGGCAAGCCGTCGACGGTCGAGGCCGTCAACGACGCCATCCGCGAGGCCATCGCCCACAACAGCGACTGGATCGCCGACGCACTGACCACTCTCCTGACCGACGAAGAGACCGATCATGACCACCTCTGACGCGACCGCCACTGCGGTCCTGGACCGACCTGTTCCCCTCGATGACCTGCCCGTCGACGCCGCTGCGGAGGTCTACATCTCGGCGATCTCGGTGGCCGAGATGTTCGTCGACGCCAGCTATCAGCGCGAGCTCGACAAGCCCCGGGCCCGCGCGATGGCCAAGACGTGGGATCGCCGCCTGATCGGCGTCCTCGACGTCGCCGACCGCGGCCTCGGATCCCTGGCCCGCTACGCGGTGATCAACGGCCAGCACCGCGCCGAAGCCGCCCGTCTGATCGACCCGGACATGGTGCTCGTCGCCAACATCCACACCGGTCTGACCGTGGCGGACGAGGCTCGTCTGTTCCACGAAATCGACGCCAAGACACGGCGATTGACCACGTGGGACCGGTGGCGCTCGCGCCGCGCGGCCGCTGACCCGACCGTTGCCGCGATCGAGGACATCGTCGGCGAGGTCGGGCTGACCGTCGCCGAGGCTGCCAAGGACGGCGCCATCCGCTGCACCAGCACCCTCGAGCGGATCCACCGCACCGGCGGAAAGTTGCTGCTGGGCAACGCATTGCGGCTGATCGTCGACGTCTGGGGGCACCGCCTCGACGCCGTCGACGCCCCGCTGGTCGCCGGCGTCGCCCTCATCCTGCGCAGCTACGAGCAGCAGCTCGACCACGACCGCTTCGGCGACGTCCTCGTCGACCTCGCACCGCGGCAGGTCAAGGCCCGCGCGATGGCACTGAAAGAGACCGAGAAAGGCCAGAACGGCACGCTTGTCGCCCTGGTGATGATCGGCGCCTACAACTCCTCGCGCGGCCCGAAGCTCAACCGCGCCGAGCTCCGCCGCTGACCAACCTCGTGAGACAGCGGGACCCGCACCCAGGGAGGAATCCATGAAATCACTACACCGCCAACGGCATTCGCGCCTCGCGGCGGCGGACGCGCCCACCCAGCAACACCAGCTGCAGCTGCAGCCGCGAGAGACCGACGCCACCGGCCGCCAGCTGTTCAGCGGGTCGTGCAGCTGCGGCGAGATGACCCCGACCCCGAACTGGCCGGCCGACGAGATCCACCACGCTCACGCCCTCCACACGCAGGTGCACACCGCCCTTGAACTGCGCCGCATGAACAGCCCGGCCGAGCAGCACAGGAAGGACAACAACCGATGATCACGATGTTCCGGTACCGGCGCTGGGTGCGCCGAGAGGCCGCCGCCGCCCGCCGCGAACCCGACACCATGGCTTGTCACGCCCAGATCGAGGCCCGTGAGCCCAGCTCCCTGCGCACCGTCACCCTCCGCGACCGCGTCGGCGGGCACTGGTGGCTGCTCGGCGCGTGGGGGCCGCTGCGCACCGTCGAGATCTCCACCAGCTGCCCCCGCTGCGGCGAACCCCGCGGCGTGCCGCACCGGCGCGGACGCGTCCAGGTCTGGACCAACACCTGCGGGCACCGCGACCACCCGCGGGTGGTGATCACCGAAGCCGACCTGATGATCCTCGGCGCCCGCGTCGACGCCAACGTCCAGCGCATCCTCGCGCAGTGGTCAGCGGCATCATGACCCTGACCAGCATCGGCGGCCACCATTCGACCCGCGCCGGGTCGAGTGTGTGGCTCACCCCGCCGGGGATCCTCACTGCGCTCGGACCTTTCGACCTCGACCCGTGCGCAGCCACCGACCGGCCATGGGACACCGCGCGCCAGCACATCGCCCCACCGGAGGACGGTCTCGCCGCCGACTGGATAGGTCGGGTCTGGCTGAACCCGCCTTACGCCGCCGTCGACCGCTGGCTGTCCAAGCTCGCCGAGCACGGCCAAGGAACTGCGATTGTGTTCGCGCGCACCGAGACTCGCTGGTTCATCGACGCCGTGTGGGAACGCGCGACCGCCGTGTTGTTCCTGCACGGACGCCTGCACTTCTACCTGCCAGACGGCTCCCGAGCAGCCGGAAACGCCGGCGCGCCGTCTTGCCTGGTTGCCTACGGCGCCCTCGATGCCGCCCGGTTGGCGACCTGCGGTGTGGCGGGCAGGTTCGTCCGGCTGAGGGAGGCGGCATGAGCCTGAAGACGACGGTGTTCTTCGCCGGAACGATTCGCCACACCGGAGCTCGCGGCCGCCGACGCATAAATCCCCCAACCCCCCGGAAGAAAACCCCAACCCAGGAGGAAAAAATGGCCCTGACCACCATCACAGTCCGCGTCCGCGACCACGAGCCGATCAATATTTCCGCCGACCAGGTCAGCGCGCACTTCGCGATCTCACCCACCCTCGCGGTGCGTCCGGACGGCGAAGTCACCTTCGCCGACCACGGACGCTCGCTGACCCACATCCCCACGGGGCTGCTCGTCACCCGCTCCGGCTGGCTGGACCTGCGCCGCTACGCCACCGAGCTGGAGGCCCTGCCCATCGACTGGGCCACGCTCACCCACGCCTCCGAGCTGTCCGCCGAGCAGGCTCAGCAGGTCCGGGCGGTCAGCGACCGGCTGATGGCCGAGGACGACACGAGCTGGCCGTGGCCGGACTGGGCGGGCGACGAATCCCAGCCCGCGCTCTCGCTGCTGGCCGGCCGACTCGACTTCGCGCTCAAGTTCACCCAGCAGTATGACTTCGTCACCGAGGTGACCGACAAGCTCCTGCGTACCGATCACCCCGATCTGGCCCGCACCGTCGACGCCCACCTGCTGGGGGCGCTCCTCGGTCGCCACTCCGCCGGATACGGCTTGATCTATCTGCTGGCGGTCCTGCACCGTGTCGACCCGGCCGCGGCTGACCGCGCTGCCCGCAACCTCGTCGGTGCATGGGAGGACGGCTGCTCGATGGACGAGTGGATGTTCCAGTGGCGCAACGAGATCGCTGAAGGCGTCCCGCTGACCCTGCACGAGTTCCCCGACCTCCAGCTGCTCGAGAAGGCCAGCTGATGCACAGGATCACCACCCTGACGTGCTTGTGCGGTGCGGCGCTCGACGAAGTCGACACCGACACCGGAATCGCGATCACCTGCCGCGACTGCGGAAGCGCCGAGGCCTGGCCCGAACACATCACCGACAGGCGGACCACCACCCTCGACGTTGCGGAGGTGTCGCGTGGCCGCGTCCACCACATCATCGACCCCGATCGGACCGAATCATGACCACCGTCACCGTCGGTACCACCGACTTCCGTCACGCCCTCAACGCCGTCCGCGTGCACGCCTGCACCGACAGCGAGATCCCGCCCATCCACCGCATCCGACTCGCCATCGACCGGCAGAACATCGTTGTCACCGCGACCGACATGTTCACCGCCGGATTCGCCATCGCGTCGGTCTGGGGCAGCGCCGACGAACCCGGGCAGTTCCCATGCACCGTCGACATCGCGCCTTCCGACATCAAGAACATCCTGCAGATCTTCACCGCGGGCA
Source organism: Nocardia sp. Tas62D01 (assembly GCF_055232035.1). Classification (NCBI taxonomy): domain Bacteria; kingdom Bacillati; phylum Actinomycetota; class Actinomycetes; order Mycobacteriales; family Nocardiaceae; genus Nocardia; species Nocardia sp. Tas62D01. Next base: position 34,882 of record NZ_JBUYUZ010000003.1, on the reverse strand, counting down.
AGGAGAAGAGCGACACCCCGGAATTCGAGCTGCGCCTGGACATCACGACGGACCGGATCACCATCACCGACTGCTCTGGCCTGATCGACGGACACGCACTCACCGTGCCGCGCATGCCCACCGACGGCGGCACCCTCTGCACCATCCCCGGACTCATCGCCCGCCAGCACGACAGCGATGCCACGCTGCTCACGGACATGTCGGTCGGCGGTGAGATGATGGCGCGCTTCAGCGCCGCGTCCAACGCCTACAGCCAGGCACTCGACATCGAGGCGCACTCGGCCAGCCGCGCCCTGCTGATCCGCTGCGGAGAAAGCTTTCTCGGCCTGATGATGCCGCGACAGCTACTCGACCAGGACCGCGACGACCGCCGCGAATGGTCCGCCGGATGGGACCGACGCCTGCCGGACATCGTCGCCGCGGCCGAGGCCGAGCGCATCGACCAACACGCCCAGGTCGACATCGTCGACCTCGACGCCGACGAGATCGGCGACGACCGCGACATGTTCCTGCGTGCAGTCGATCTCGTGGTCCGGTCACAGTTCGGTTCGGCGTCGATGCTGCAACGCCGGATGCGGATCGGGTTCGCCAAGGCCGCGCGCCTGCTGGATCTGATGGAGCAGGCCGGCATCGTCGGTCCAGCCGACGGGTCGAAAGCGCGTGATGTGCTCGTGCGCGCCGAAGACCTGGATTCGCTGCTGGCCGACCTGCGTGCCAGCGAACAGGGCGGCGACGACCGATGACCAACAGCCCGCGCCGCGCCGAACACGGCTTGCCGGACTCGGTCGGATACGCCCCGATCGCCGTCCGCCGATACGCCGCCGACCTTCCAGAGGTGTCGCATGGCTGAGGTCCTGCATCTGCCGACTGCAGTGTGGCATTGCGACCGAAATTTCGAACGCATGGTGAACGCAGACATGCGCGACCGCCACGGCAGCGGAACGCAATACGCGTTGCTTCGCAGGAAGGAGAACCGCGTCCGTTGGCTGCAGACGCTCATCAGCATCCGGCAGTCGATCATGTCGCAGAACGCACATGACAATGCCCGGCTGCGGTCGCATCCCGACCGAACCGCTGGTGGAAGGCCGTCGAAGGCGTACCTCGACGCCAAGAGCGAGATCGCCGACCGGAAGGCGAAACGGGAACGGGCGATGCGCGTGGTGAACGAACGGATCGGGGAGGCGCGGCGGCTGATCGGCGCTGCTCCGATCGCACGAAGCACTGCCGGGGCGATCGTCTGCCAGCTGCTCGAAGCCGACGCGTTTCTTCACGACGGCGGCGTGGAAGAAGCGCGCCGGATGCTCGCCGGAATGGTTCACGCCCTGAGCGGAGAGGAGGCAACGTCGTGATGTTTTACCTGCCACCCGGCTGGGAGCTGGTCCGCGCGTCGGGGTGGTGGGAGATCCACCATGTGGCCCACGAGTGCGGATTCCGCTCCTGGCTCGCCTACGACCTTGTCAGCGCCGATGACCGCCGCCAGGCGCGCCAGGTCGTCGACAACCACGATTGCGAGAACCACTGATGACCAGCACCAACTGTCCTGCACCGCCACAAGATCGACCTCGCCGACCGCATCGTCGTCGTCACCGATCACACCCGGTACCACGGCGAATCCACCCGCTCGGAAATCGCCTACGCCACCGACCATGGCAAGCCCGTCGACTGGGCGATCCACACCTGACCTGATCGCGTGCCGGTCGCAGCCGCGTGAACCCGCTGCGACCGGCCCCGCGCTCTGGATCACCAACCAACACGAAGAACGGAGACAGCGGTGAGTGTGACGAGCATCGAGTGGACCGAGACCACCTGGAATCCGACGACCGGGTGTGACCGGATCTCGCCGGGCTGCAACCGCTGCTACGCCATGGCCATGGCCAAGCGGCTCAAGGCGATGGGTTCGCCGAAGTACCAGACCGACGGTGACCCGCGCACGTCCGGCCCAGGCTTCGGCGTCGCGGTCCACCAGGACGTGCTGGGCGAGCCGCTGCGGTGGCGCCGGTCCCGCATGGTGTTCGTCAACAGCATGAGTGACCTCGGGCACGCCCGGATCGACCGTGGGTTCGTCGAGTCGGTGTTCGCGGTCATGGGCATGGCGCAGCAGCACACGTTCCAGGTGTTGACGAAGAGGCCGCGCCGGTTGGCGAAGCTGCTGGCCGACACCACGATCCGTGAGCGGATCGCGCTGGCGATGGTGTTCGAGGACGGCAACGGCGGTGACCACGCCAGCGACTGGCTGGCCGCCAACGCGCCCTGGCCGCTGTCGAACGTCTGGATCGGCACCTCGATCGAGTCGGACGAGTACTGCTGGCGCGCCGACGAGCTGCGGGCGACGCCGGCCGCGGTGCGGTTCCTGTCGCTGGAGCCGCTGCTGGGCCCGCTGCCGAGCCTGAACCTCGAGGGCATCGACTGGGTCATCGTCGGCGGCGAGAGCGGACCCGGTTTCACGCCGCTGGATCTGGACTGGGCCCGCGACATACGCGACCGCTGCCAGGAGCAGGGCATCCCGTTCTTCTTCAAACAGGTCGGCGGCATCCGGCCGAAGGCGGGCGGGCGGCTGCTCGATGGGCGGATTTGGGACGAGATGCCCGGTCGCTGACGGGATTTCGGGGCCCGCAGCGGCGTGAACCCGCTGCGGCCCCCGGTCCCGCCAAAACACCCCGAACCAACATCTAGACGGATAACAGTTTAAACTGTTAAAGTGTTTGCAGGAGGACGGGCATCGTGAACATGCCCGGTCCCGCCACCATCAACGGAAGGGCGAATCTCATGACCGACACCAACCTCACCACCGCCATCACCACCCAGGCCGACGCCCTGGTAGACGCGGTGCTGTCCCTGGCCCTGGGCGCGACCTCGATGCCCGGCCGCTCCATGTGGAGCTCCATGCGCGACCACGTCGAGGGCGCCGCCGGAGCGGCCGCCGAGCTCGACGAGCTGATCGACATCCAGACCCAGGGCGGCGCAGGACCCGCCGAGGAGGGCTACACCCCCGCCGACCCGGCCGCGGTCGCGGCTGCTGTACGCACGCACATCCTGGCCCGCTTCGCCGAGCGCGGACTGACCGCCGCCTGACCACCACAGACCCCGGTGCCGCTCGGCTGTACAAGTCGGGCGGCACCGGCCACCAACCCGAGGAGCCCGTAGTGAATCTCTTCAAAGTCGGCGATCCAGTACACCTTCCGGCCGCGCCGTGGTTCGGCCACGGTGTCGTGTTCGGCATCCCGGTGCACGACAAATCCCGCGTCCAGGTCCGCTGGGAAAGCGACACATTCACCTTCCATCCGGCGTCGCTGCTGCGCCGGCGCGAAGAAATCGCACGATCGCGATGAGTGACCCGATGTTCGCGGCGGGAATCAACAAGAAACTCAAGGCAATGGCCAAGGAGATAGCAGGGATCGACCTTCAACGGTTCCCGGTGCCGGCCGACAAAATCTCTTGGCGGGCCGACTTTCCCGAATACCAACCCCCTCGAGTAGATCTGCCGCGAGGCGCCACCCGATTCGCCAAACCGGGAGACCGGCCCGACCCTGCCGATCCTCGGCGGATCGAAACCTTCGCCAGTCTGGAGACGCCCCTGGTGCAACGGGATGATCAGGGTTACCCGTTGAATCCCCGGGGCAGAACGGGTTTGCAGGGGCGCGGAATGTTGGATCGCTGGGGACCGACACAGGCCGCCGACCCGGTCGTCACCAGGACAACGATTCACGGCGTTCACGAGGTGCTGCTGATCGAGCGCGGCGACACCGGGGAGTGGGCCCTGCCTGGCGGCAAAGTCGACCCGGGCGAACAGCCGTGGCAGTCCGCGGGCAGGGAACTCGGCGAGGAGGCCGGCCTGATGCTCGGCTTCGCCCACGCCCAGACCCTTTACCAGGGTTACGTGGACGACACCCGGAACACCGACAACGCGTGGATGGAAACCACCGTCCTGCACTACCACCTCACCCCCGGCGAGGCTGTCGCCGTCCGGATCGCAGCGGGCAGCGACGCGACACGGGTGCTATGGACGCCAATAGACGCCCAGCTCTACACGAAACTATTCGCCTCCCACGGCGAATACGTGCGAAGGGCCATCGCCCTCCTCGGTAAGGACGTCGTGGTCGGCGTCGGCGATCCGCCAGGCGCCGCGGCTGGCCCGCCCCGGCAGTGACCGTGGAACCAAGGTCCTGAGAAACCACTCCCAAATCCCCTCAATCCGAAAGGAATTCGGTGTCATCTCTTGCCGCTTCTCCGCTGGTCTTCGTCGACATCGAGACCACCCACACCGACCCAGACCTGCGCCGGCCGTGGGAGATCGCGCTGATCCGCCGTGAACCGAACGGCTGGCAGAAGCAGATCACGATCCTGATCGAAGACGTCGACCTGTCCCACGCCGATCGCCGCGCGCTCGATGTCGGGCGCTTCTATGAGCGACACCCGGAGTACGCGCTGATTCCGCCGTTGGTGCGTGACAACCCGCCCCCGTCGATCACCTGGCAGATAGTCAACGAATCCGCCGGCCGCACCGTGGAAGACGACGTCTTCTACCTGACAGAGGCCGCCGCCGCTGCCATCGTCGACGCCTGGACCGCTCCCAGCACCAACGGGCGAGCCCGATTCGTGGGCTACAACGTCTGGTTCGACGCCGACACCCTGGACGCGATGCTGCGCCGTCATCGGCGGCTGCCGCGCTGGGACTACCACCTGATCGATGTGGGCAACATGGCCGCAGGCCGCCTCGGCCTCGCAGAACCGATGCGCAGCTACGACCTGTCCCGCGCGGCCGGCGCCGAACCCCCGAGCGAAGCCGAGCAACACACCGCCCTCGGCGACGCCCGATGGGTGATGCGGTGGTGGGACCAACTCACCTCCCCAAGCAGCCGACCCAGGCATGTGCAGACCGTTCCCGACGATCACGGACCAACGACAACCGAGCACGCCGCATGGGAGGCGGCCACGCGATGACCGCGGTCCAAGACATGCTGCGGCACACAAATGTGCTCAGTCGTCAGCAGTGACCAACCTGAAAGATGAAAAGGCCGGGGGCGGTTTCCGCTCCCGGCCACTTGACTTGTACCGAGCTCGACGCTCTGGTCCGTCGACAGCTCCGGCCCAAGCACTGAGGAGGGGTCAGGGTCGGCGACCCGACCCCGACCCCAACTACCCCGACCCCAACTACCCCGACCCCAACTACCCCGACCCCAACTACCCCGACCCCAACTACCCCGACCCCAACTACCCCGACCCCAACTACCCCGACCCCAACTACCCCGACCCCAACTACCCCGACCCCAACTACCCCGACCCCAACTACCCCGACCCCAACTACCCCGACCCCAACTACCCCGACCCCAACTACCCCGACCCCAACTACCCCGACCCCAACTACCCCGACCCCAACTACCCCGACCCCAACTACCCCGACCCCAACTACCCCGACCCCTCGAACAACCCCAACCCGACCCGGGGTCACCCCAGCGTGGAGTTGGGGTCACCCACCGAGCCGACCCCGACCACCCCGCGCACCGGCGACCGAGGCGGGGTCGCCGACCCCAACCGACCCCTTTCCCGCACCGCGACGAGCAGCACAACGCTGTGACCAGCGGAAACGTAAATACCTCAGGGGGGTATAGGAAGGATGCAAAGGTGTGACCACGCTATTTGCTTGTTTTCCAGCCTGCGGAACTATCGGCACAGCTGTTCTGTTCGGGTGTAAGTTGCGGTGTCCGGGGTTAGTTTGCGAGTGGTTGCGGAGTTCGGGCATATGTTGTGGGTGTGCTGGTGATGACCAGCGGAAACCTGGGGGGTCAGGGTCGGCGACCCGACCCCGACCCCAACTACCCCGACCCCAACACTCGCTTGGGGTCGATGGGGTTGATGCCCACCCGGCGACCCCGGGCTGCCTCGCCCATCGAGCAGAGGTCCACCCCGCCGCAGCAGCGCCCTCGGAGTTAACAACCAGGTCAGGGCAACCCCGGAGCGGTTGGGGTCACCGACCCCAACCCCTTGAACAACCCCAACCCGACCCGGGGTCACCCCAGCGTGGGGTTGGGGTGACCCACCGAGCCGACCCCGACCACCCCGCGCACCGGCGACCGAGGCGGGGTCGCCGACCCCAACCGACCCCTTTCCCGCACCGCGACGAGCAGCGCAACGCTGTGACCAGCGGAAACGTAAATACCTCAGGGGGGTATAGGAAGGGTGCAAAAGGTGTAACCACGCTATTTGCTCGCAGGTCCACCGGGTTGTGGTTATGGAGTGCTGTTCTGTTCGGGGCTACCTTGCGGGACTGGTTGCGGAGTTCAGGGCAACGTTGCGGAGTCGCTGTTGTGAGCAGGCAGAACCCCCACCCGGCAGCGATGGAGCTGGCGGGTTCGTCACTCGACTCCTGTCGATCCGCAAGGTAGGACCGAACGGCAGCTCGAACCGTCCGACCAACCTTGCGGGCCGCAGGTCCACCGGTTGTCCGTCCGCAAGGTTCGTCGGAGTTGCCCGCGCGGGCGGGCGGAACGGACAACAGCAGCAGGGGCGGATGGCGGCGACGTGGCACGTGCAAGCGGGTCGCAACCGCGCGAAAACGATGAACGCGCGGCGCGGGACCCCGACCCACCCCACCCGCACCCCAGCCCACCCCACAGCCGCGCACGCCCCGCGCCGAATCCGACTATATAGACTTTTAAAAGTCTGACAGTCTATACTCCGGGTATGACTGAACGGACGGTGGTGGGAATCCTCAAAGGTGGTGCTGGCAAGTCCACCACTGCCTCGCAGTTGGCTATCTGGATGTCGCTGCTCGGCCTCGGGCCGGTGTTCGTCGGCGACGCCGACACCGACTTGACCACCTACGAGTGGATCATGGCGGTCCGCGAGAAGCTGCTGGAGATGAGCGGCGGCCGAGCGAGCTCGCGGCTGGACGCGTTCGACCTGACAGGCGGGCGCACGAAACGGCTGCACGAGCTGGAACGGTCCTACCCTCACTCGATCATCGATGTCGAGCCCAAGCGCGACAAGCTGCTGCGGGAGACGCTGTGGCGACCCGACACCGATCAGAAGACGAACCTGATCATGCCCATGAAGCCATATCCGCCGGATGTGCGGAAGTTGCCGCAGACGTTGGAGTTGGCCGGTGAGGTGGATCGCCACAACCCGGTCTTCCCCCGTGTGCTGCTGGTGCAGGTCCGGCTCAGTGCGGGGCACTCGACCGAGGTGCCCAGGCAGCTGGGCGAGGCTGGAATTCCGCAGTTCAAGACGATGATCACGCTCAAAGAGTCCATCGGGTACAGCCTGGGCACGACCCTCGTCGACTCCGCATACGCCGACGTGCTCACCGAGCTCGGCATCAACCCGAATGGAAAGGACAAAACCGATGTCTAGCAGCGGCGAACGCGCGGGCTCGATCACCGAGGCGCTGAAGAACGGATCCAAGCTCAGCCCCACAACCAAGGCATCCTCCACGGAGGACCGGTCCGACTGGCTGACGTGGACACTCAAGATGTCGCCTGAGCAGAGCGATCACTGGAACGACCTGCTGGCCAAGCTGGCCAAGCAGGCCGGACTGCGTGTGCGCACCAGCGGCCGCGCCAGCACCCGCAGCGTCGGCAGCATCAGCCGCCGCGACATGGTCGAGGCCCTGGTCGACCTGGCCGAGCACGACACGGCGGTCTGGGAATTGCTCGTCGACAAGATCCGGGTCTGGGAGCCGCGGTAGCTCGAAATCCAAAGCGGGCCTGGAGCATTGCTCCAGGCCCGCTTTGCGTATGCCCTGCAGAGATCTCACGATATATAGACTGTCAACAGTTGGACTGTTAGACTGTTAATAGTTGTTGAGCTCTCTCCGAAAGGGTCGCCCGCCATGTCGATTCAGCCCCGCCTCCGCTCCGCTTCTGCTTCCTGGCTGCGCCCAGCCCTGGCTCTGCGTCGCCGGATCGGCCACCTGGTCGCCTTCCTGTTCCGCACCCCCGCGCTGCTGGCGGCCATATTCGTCGCCGGAGTCGCCTTGTGCCTCTCGGTCCTGCTGACCACCGATCGCGCCCCCGCGGCCGCACTGCCGCCCGCCCCCGCAAGCGGCGACTGCGTCATGTTCTGCACCGACCGGGCCCCGGAGCCAGCGCGCGCCGCCGCGACCACCACGGCGTTCATCGCCGACCAGGGCGCACACGAGACGCAGTCCTGCTGGATGTTCTGCAAGACCTCCACCGACGCACCGGCCACCACGATCACCTTCGCTGGACCATCCAGCGCCACGACCGCTTGGCCCTTGGACCCGTAGCCGCCACTGAAACCCAGCCTGGCCAGGGTGTGCACTTTCGACACGCCGAGCCCGGATCGCACCATCACGACATGTTCACGGCACCACCAGGTGCCACCACGACAGGGGAAAAAACTCATGCTGATCATCAACGGCAACCGCCCGAAAATGTCGGGCGCGGAAAAGGCTGCGCTCGCCTGGCTTCAGGCCAGTGACCTATCCGGGATCGCGATCTCGGGCTGCCACATTCCCGACCGCAGCGGCCGCGCCAGCCAGGAAGCCGACCTGGTATTGATCACCCCCGACACCCTGGTATGCATCGAGGTCAAAGGCATCCTCGGCCGCAACAAAAACGGCGTGCTGGCCTGCGGCGTGAACTCCCGCTGGTCGCTGCCCGGCATCGACGGCGACCCCGTTCACGTCCGTGACGGTGACACCAACCCGATCAACCAGGTCTCCGACGCCATGTTCAACCTCAAGGGCGTCGCAGATCAGGCGGGGCTCGACGTGTTCGTGCCAGGCCTGGTCCTGGTCGAGCCGAACGGCGGCCAGATCACGCTCGACAAAGGCCAGGTGCCGATGCCGACAGGCCGCGACGTCGTGCTCGGCGGTGACGACGCCGCGCTGAGCGGATGGCTGCACACCGCCGCCCGCCAGCACCCACAGAACTGGACCATCGAGCGCGTCCACACCCTGCTCACCGCGCTGGACCTGGCCGACGTCGTCACCCGCCACGCCTTGGCCGACGAAGGGTTCCCCAACGCCGCCCCTGCGGCCGCGAACAGTGACGCGGTGGTCGTGCAGCTACGTCCCGCCGCTGTCATCCCCCAGCCCCCGACCGGAGGAGCGACCCTCTCCCGGACCAGCGCGCCCACAGCCGACCGCGGCGACCTCGGCCGCAGCCCCGAAGAGCAGATCCACCCAGAGACCGCGATGACCCTGACCACCGCCAGGACATCGCTTCACAACGCCCGCAACCGCCGGATCCGCAACGCCGTGCTCCTCGGCGCTGCAGTGGTCCTGATCAGTGGCGGTGTCGACGTGATGTGCTCAGTCTCCCCCGACCAGAGCTCCACCGACCACAGCACCAGCAGCGAGCCCGCACCGCTGCCCGCCGGCGACATCGTCAACGCCCCGGCCCCACAGGCCCCTGCCACGCCGGAACTCGCCCCGCCCGCCCCCGCGCCCCGCAAAGGCATTGACTTCAGCGGCGGCCAGGCCTGCTTCCCCTTCCAATCCGGCTGCTGAGACCAGCAGCAGGAAAGAAAGAAAACCGTGATGGACCACAACAACAGCGATCTGTGCCAGAGCGCCTCCTCGGCAGCCGACGCCAGCATCCGGGACCGGCTACTCGACCCGCACCAGATGCTGCCCGAGACCACATTGGCACCCGAAATCGCTGCGCTGCACGCCACGCTGCCCGCCGAGGTCCTCGACCACCGCGGCGCCCACCAGGCCATCGCACTCGCCGCCCACGGTCTGCACATCGTGAACACCCTCTACGGCGACCCGACGACCGGACGGATCGGCCGCATCATAGGCGACCTGGAGCGCCCCGAGTTCGGTGTTCTGGCGACCTACCACCACGGCGGCGGCCTGCTCGCCGCCGTCACCGCCCTGCACCAGCACCTCACCCGACTCGGAGCCAGCATCGACGACATCCTCGACGCCATCGCCGCCGACGCTTACAGCGACGCCGTGTACGGCAACGGCCGCCGCCGCGACAACCCCACCAGATACGACGAACTGCGCTCCGCCGAGCTGCTGCACGCGCACGCCCTCACCACCGGCTACCCCGCCGTCCGCGCCGAGCGACTGCGTGATGCGGTGCTGGGCACCGCATTCGACGAGCAGACCAAAGCCCAAGCCGGACGCGATCACCCCGATGTCGTTGTCCAGGCCGTCGTCGCAGTGGACCTGCATGTGCTCGCCTGCCCCGACGCGGTCACCACCGCCATAGACCTGGCCGTCGAGGACGGGATGTCGGCGCGCTGGTCGCCGGACCGCATCATCGGCCGTGCGATCGCCGAGACCGGCGCTCGGATCCGCTTCGTGCCAGAGGCTCTCGCCTTCATCGACGCCCACGCTGATCTGCGTCCACGGCTCGACGACGGCACCCGCGCCGACACCACCGTCATCGAGATGTTCGCCGACCGGCTCATCGGCAACGCGAATTTCATTGCCGCGCACCGCTACCCCGACACCTGGACCCTGGACAACCCCGAGCTGCGCGCCGCCAACGCGGCCGCCGAGCGGGATCTCGGCCAGCAACTGCGCCGCCCCGGCGCATCACCGCTGAAGAGGCATATCGCGCAGCGGCGGAGCACGCCACGACGACGGGGGCAGTCCAATGACCGGCGCGCATCCGGTTCTCGCCGCCGTTGGATTGCGCCACCAGCACAGCGCGCGGTCCGCGGTGGCTCCGGATGCTGCTCTCGGTCGTTCTGCTCATGCCGTGGCCAACGAGATCGACCTGGACATGCTGGCCTACGACATCGCCGACCTCATCGACCGGAACGAATACTCACTCGATGTCACCGCCGATGACATCCGCCTGGCTCTGCCGGATTTCCTCGCCAGAATTACCCATCACGCGCAGGCCCAGCGATGAATACACCTGAGCTGTCCAGGATTTCGTGGCGGCTGGAGGCCTACGCACGGCACTGGCTCGGCGACGAGTTGGCCGCGGTTATTGCATGGATGACCGAGAACGGCGTTCGGCGGGCGACATTCACCGAGCCGGTGACCGTCGAGCACGGCACCATCACCTATGCCCGGGACCGCTCACCGAGCTGGATCCCCGAACCCGATCGTGAGATCACCACAGAGTCGGTTGCGTTGCGGACGGCACCCCCGGTGATCCGGCGCCTGGACTGCGCACCGCAAGCACTGACCGAGTTGATCGCCACATTCGGTGAACACGTGTGGTCGGCCACCTTCGGCGGAGTGTGCGTTACCTGCTCACCCGCCGAACGCAGGGCCGATGGTCGCATGTGGGGCAACCGTAAAACCGTTGTCCGGTGGCCCTGCCAGCCTGTTCAGCACGCGATGGAGGCCGCAGGACTGGATTCCGCATCAATTCACGGGGGGACGGTCATGACCCAGTCCACCACCAATTCACCGGCTCCAGACCAGCCGTCCATTCCTGGTGTGGTTCAGCTCCCCGTGGGGTGAACAGGCCATCGCGGACATCCCGGATGCCGTACGTCACACCAGCTTGCGGATCCGAGTGATGACCGACCAAGAGGCTGTGCCGGTCGATCGTCCTCACACGGCACTGCCGACCGCACTCGGCGGCGATGTTTGCCAATTGGAACGCGAAAGCAGGGCTAGGAGCCAGTGTCCAAGGCTGCATGATCGGTCATGGTTCCGGCTGCTGCGCCTCACTGGCCGGTACGAGGGAGGTCACCGGCATCGGGAACATGTAGCCCGCATCCTCGACCGGCTTGAGCAGCGCCTGCCCGTCGTCGCTGATGGTTTCCACCCGAAAAACCGAGACACCGCCGGCGCCGATGCGGACCAGATCTTTCGCGTTCACCACGTCACGCAGACTATCTCGATCACGCGTCCAAATCCTCATCCGACAACTTCCAGCTATCGATGTGGAGTGGGCCCTCGACGCCACGCTCCCGCCGTGTCATTATACGAACATATGTTCGATAGTAATGTGGCTCCGGAGTCCAGCGGGGGCGCCGACAAGGCTCTCGCCGGTCTGCCGCGTGCCGCGCAGCTGGATGCGTTGCGAGCCCAGATGGCCGCGATCCCGGGCCGCGTCGGTGCCGAATCCGCACCGCCAGCAACCACCACAACCGATGTCCTGCCGATCAGTGGCGGACTTGGTGAAGTGCTGCCCGACGGTGGTCTGCCCCGCGGTAGCGTCGTCGGCTGTACCGGCGGTTCGGTGCTACTCGGACTGCTGGCCGCCGCGACCGCTGCAGGCGAATCGGTTGCGGTACTGGGCAATCCGCGCGCCGGATGGCTCGCCTTTCACGAGATGGGCGGCGACCTCAGAAAGCTCGCGCACATCCGGGACCCCGGTGACGACCCGATGGCCGTAGCCGCGATCCTGCTCGAAGGGCTGGCGGTGGTGGTGCTCGATGTGGTCGGATCCGCGGCGCCGTCGCGCTCGAGGGCGGTGATCGCGCGGGCCCGCAGTCACGGCGGCGTGCTCATCGTCACCGGCCCCGGGTGGGCCCGGCCGGATCTCCAACTGGAATGCCGCCACGCGGACTACACCGGCCTGGGCCACGGTCGCGGCCGACTGCAAGCAGTCCACCTCGACGTTCGGGTATCCGGCCGTGGCGCGCGCCCGCGGACCTCGCGCGTGACCCTGGCCGGAACCATTGGCGGGAATACCTGTTGGACTCACCAGGCCGCCTCGGCGGCCGCCGCCTCGTTCACTCGGACCGGATAGGCCGGCGGTGAGCGAAGAAGACAAGTCGTCGCCACTGCGGCGCGTGGAACCACCCCGACGCGTGTGGGTCGATCCGCGCCGCGTGTGGACCCATCCTCTGCGGGAGCGCCCGCGTGTCGAACCGGTCACGCTCGGGGAAAAAGCTGCAGCGCTGGACCTTCGGCTCGACGAAGAGTGGATTCGCGCCATGCTCTACGCGTGGGCTCGGCTGCGGCTGGGTCGCGACCCGGTCTGGTACGCCAACGTCGCCATCGAGTGGCGCGCCCACTCCGGCCTGGTCGCGGTGACGCTGACGCACTGGGTGCCGTGGGACGCGGTGCGCCCTCCGGTCAATCCGTAGCGGAAACCGGTCAGGTCTACACCTGACCGGCGTTGTCGATGCGTTCGAGCGCCGCAGTGATCAGCGGCATGGTGCCCTTCGCGAGGCGGTACTCCAGGATCACCGGGTTCTGCGAATTGGTGGAGTGGTGTGCTTCCACCAGGCGTGGCGGGGGAGCTACTTTCGCCGTGGCGGCACCAGCTCGGCGCATGGCCGAGATCATGCCCCCCAGGTTCTTGGCGCCGGTGAGCTCCTTGACACGGTCCGGGGTGGCTGCGCCTCCTTCAGCGACCAGCAGCCGGATCAGCTTCAGCCCAGAGGGGTGGAGGTGACGTAGGAACTTCTCGACCAACTCGTCGTCCCATACGAACTCTTCGTCGTCGTCCTGCAAGACCCGCCGCTCGCCGTTGATCCGCAGTGGCAGGCGTTCGGCCAGCGCCACCTGGGCGGCGAGCAAACCCAGTTGTAGCCGCTGGTCCAGGGTCATCGGGCCGCCCGGGTTGATGATCATCGCGAAGGTCAGCTGCTCGCGCGCGACCCTGAGTGCGTCGATGTCCCCTGACTCCCTCATACCGCTCAGGGTATACAGGTGACTCGCTGCGCCGGAGGGGATTCCGTCGGCGGCCTGGCTCCCTGCTTTGTGCAGGTGGCCGCGGCCGTACAGCAAGAGGCCCCCGGAACGGGATCTCGTTCCGGGGGCCTCTTGCTGTACCGGCGGTTACTCGGCGTTCAGGTATCCGATCGGGCCGCCGCTGGAGACCGAGATGCGGCTGGACATGATCTGCTCGACACGCTCCTTCAGGCGCGGGTCGATATCCGGTGTCAGCGGCTGACCCCAGCGGGCCAGCAGGTCGCCGCTGAACCTATGACGGGTCTCGGCTTCACCCAACGCCTGGAAGGTGTCTTCCAGGGCCGTGATGGCGTAGACCGCGACAGGCACCGTCGCGACGGTTACCGCGAACAGCTCGTTGTCGAGGATCCGTTGCGGGTCGCACCGCCACCAGCACAGCGCCGCTTCTGCGAGCTCGCGGGCGCTGAAACCGATGTGGAAGCCGATCCACTCGCGGTCGGCCTCACGTGCGGCGGCCCGTGCGGCGGTCCTCAGCACGGTCAGCTCCCCGGAGGCGACGACGAGACGGGGGCGGCTCGCCAGCGAACCAATCCGCTCTGCGTCGATCGGTGTTGGAATCACGCCGCAGGCGATGAGTTTCTCGCAGGAGGCTCGCGAGATCTTCAATACAGCCGCGGCATCGTTGATGTTCATCGGGCGGGTCGCGGTCGGCGGCTGCTGCGCGAACGTGGGCAGTGACATGTGTTGTCCCTTCTGTAGAGCTAGGCCTTTGTGGCCCTTCTTGTTTCGCCAGGTCAACTCTGGTCGAATGCGTTGAAACAGTGTAGTTGTTCAACGCACTGGCGAGTGTATGCGGTCGGCCGCATGAACGACAAACCGCCGATCGTGAGCTGCGACCCGACTAACCATCGACCGATCGCCAACGTCCTGAGACACCACACCTAGCGCGATCCTTAGAGTTTGTGGGTGCAGTATCAGGCGAATCGACCCGTCGTGATTTCCCCGGCGACACGACGCGCGTTCCGTGAGTTCGCGCCCGGCATCGTTCTCCGCGAGATCGATGGAATGTGGCAGGACGAGGGGTTTGCTCCTGGCCCAGATCCCGACCTCAACGGTCAACGGCGGAGCCTCTATCAAAGCTATCTGGACGTCGTCGACTGGACCGACCACGGACATGTACAAAGGGCACTCCGCGTGTTCGAGCGAACGATCGAGGGAGTCGAAGATGCATACCTCGGCACGGTTCGACGGGAGCTCGACCGTGACGGCTACCAGCTCGAACCCAACGGCCGAATAACCGGCGGTCCAGCTGGCCGCCTGCGTGACAGCGCCATAGCCGCAGTGAAGGACGCGTCAGCTATTCGGGAACACCTCGACCGCATCAGCCGCGCCGTCGAGCACGAAGACCCCGCCCAAGTGATCGGCTCCGCCAAGGAACTTATCGAGAGCACAGCCAAGGTCGTCCTCGGCCAACGAGGCAAGACAGTGAACGAAAAGGACGACCTGCCCAAGTTGGTCACCCTCGCTGAGCAGGCTCTGCTCGTTCATCCGACGAACTTTGCGGGTGGCCCTGACAGCAGCGAAGCTGTCCGCAAGATCCTGGGCGGCGCAACCACTGTCACGTCGGGAATCGCGGAACTGCGGAACCGGGGTTATGGCACTGGTCACGGACAGGCAGGCAAACGCGTGGGACTCAGTGCACGCCATGCCCATCTCGCCCTGAACGGAGCACGAACGTGGTGCGAGTTCATGCTGGACACGCTCGCGGACCCTCAAGCTCCCTGGCGCGACCAGCCCGGATCGACTCGAACCTGAACGCGCACGTGGTCGCGTTCCTGCGCTGGCTGGTTCACGACACCGACGACCTACCCGAGCGACCAGCCGGTGACATCAATCTCACAGCGCCCCTGCGCACGGTGTAGTCCGGATCTGTGACCGCCCGCGAGCCCAGGGCAGTGAACCCGGGGCATGCTGTGGCTACCCCGGGGTGCCCTCCTCCAGGGCACTACCCCGCTCCGGGTGCCTGCCCCCGGCCCCCGAATCGAACTGGATCGAGCCGTCGACACCCGACCCCAGTGCCCTGCCTGCGGCGTGCCCTGACGGTGCAAAAGATGTACGGGCCGCCCCGGGGCTCAACCCCGAGCTACCGGGTGTTGCGGAGCCGCAAGGTGCCGGACGCGACGAGGGCGTTGAGTAGATCGTTGGCGGCGGCGACGGTGGCGGTGTGCTCGCTGCTGGCGAGGATGCCGTCGCGGGAGCGGGCGGCGAGGGTGGTCAGAACTTCACGGGTGCTGCGTGGGGAATTGAGCACCAGGGCGACAGCCTCACGGTGCGCAGCGGCACGATTCTTCGGCGGCGTGTAGGCCGCGGGCAGCACCTCCGGCATCGCGGCGGGGTGCGATTCTTCGGCGGCGTGGTACGCCTGCCATAGCTCGTAGATGAACGGTTTCAGGCCCTTGTGTATCCACCGGTCGATGTTGGACATCGGCGGATCTGTGCGCATCCGATGCGCGAGCACGCGCAACAGTTTGCGCGTCGCCGCGCCATCGGACAGCACACGGTCGACCGCGCCATCCGCGCTGATCGGTCGGCTACGTTCGATGATCCGGTCCCGGATTTCCTCGTGGACTTCGACGACTTTTCCGGTGCTGCGGGCGGCACGGCGTTCCTCGGACGCGAGACGCCGGCACTCGATGGAGCACCATCGTCGAGGTCTGCCGCGGCCTCCTGCGGCAGGGAGCTTGGTGCCGCATCGCGGGCACGTTTTGGCCTCCATCTCGGCAGGCTACCGAATTTCGTCGGACGCAATTGCTCAAAATCACCACGTGGGTGCAAAAGGTGTGACCCCTTTCGGTGATGGTGTTGTGTTCGTTTTGTAGATGTTGGTTGTCGTTTTGTAGATGTTGTGTGTTGGTTGTGTTCGTTTTGTAGATGTTGTGTTGTGTTCGTCTGTTCTGTCCGGGGTTAGTTTGCGGGACTGGTTGCGGAGTTCGGACATAGGTTGCGGGTTTCGAGGGCATGGGCCCGCGGTCCGATCGGAAGACTGCGTGCCCGTGCTGCGGCTGGGAGTGGCAGCGGACTGGGGACGGCGAGTTCGAGATCGTCTATGTCGATGCCGAGTCCGGCGAGCGGCGGCTGGCGCTCGGTCTGAGAACGGCGCGGGCGCGTCACTCCGACAGTGACGGCCTCGTGCGCCTCCTGTTCTGTCCGTGTCGGGTCTGCCGGAAATGCACTGTGTCGCAGGGCATATCGTGCTCGCCATGCAGAGCGCGTATGCGAAGTTGTCTCGGGCGAAGAAGCACTTCACTGAGCTCCAGGCGTCCATCCACTCGTACCGGGACAGTGACGCGATCACCTTCAAGATGAGGCAGATGAACGACCCGCTCGATTCCTCGCAGGTGACCGTGGAATATGTCGCGAGGGTCAAGACGACGCCGCCGTCGGAGGAATGGGGGCTTGTGATCGGAGACGTCCTCACGAACTTGCGAGGCGCGCTCGACCACGCGCTGTTCGGCCATATCGTCGCTCGGCACACCACCCTGACCGAGAAGGAGCAGAAGGGGATTCAGTTCCCTATCGTGATCGACCCGACCAAGTGGCCTGACAAGGACAAGCAGTACGCGAAGTGGGTTGATCCAACGGTATGGGCTTTCGTGCGCGACAAACAGCCGTTCGTTCAGGCGAAGGCAGATCCGGAGTCGCACGGCCTGCACATCCTCAACGACCTAGTCAACCGGGACAAGCACAGGACGCTGCACGTCCTGGTATTCAAGGGGGCGGCGACGTTCGATCGCATCAACGAGCACATCACCGAACTTCCCGCGGCCGCACTGCCCATCACAGACGGTGCTGTTCTTGCGCGCACCAGCCTGCTGCGCGCGTTGAAGGCAAACAACCCGAAAGGGGTCGAGCCGGCCATCCTCCCCGGGGAGTCTGCGTACATCGAACACATCGATGCACCCGGTTTCGGGCGGGAAACCGTCGGGGCGCTCGACCTCATGGAGAACCTCACCGCGGCCACCGAGACCTTCCTCGATGAGCTCCGCGGCAAGGGCTGCTGACCGTTCGGATATCGGTTGCGGACGTGCAGTAGTTGAACAGCGCGGTCCGGTAGGGCAGTGGCCCGATCTCTGGAAGTGCCCCGGTGAACCTGCGCGGGGCAACAGGCCTGCCCTGGGTGGCTACCCCTGGGCTACCCCAGGGCAGGCCGCCGCGACCTACCCCGGGGCACACCCCGCCACGACCTACCCCGGGGCCGCCGATGGTCCGGGAGCCGGGGCATGCCCCGGCTACCCCGGTCCCCACCTCCGGGGCACTACCCGGCCCGGTCCCTGCCTGGCTCCAGATCGAACTGGAACCGGGCCGGCCGACACCTGCCCCCGGTGCCCCGCCCGCGCGGGCGCCAGTAGTCGGCCCTCGCAGCCCGCCCGGCTGCGGATCGGCGTCGATGACGGCCGGTACGCCTTCGGCAACGTCTCCGGCCCGCACTTCCCGCGGGCGTGGGAGCACGACTGGACCCAGGACGGCCGGGCCTGCGCCGACCTCTACCCCGACGCCACAGTCTCTGAGTTGGCTGACCGCGAGCACATGAGGCGCGTCCTGGGCTGACTCGGCCTGCGGACCTCGCTCGCGCAGTGTCACCTTGAGTTGGACGTAGCGTTCACCGCAGCTCCAACTCAAGGTGGCGCGCCGCAGGCGATCGGATGGTGCGCCGCCACCTTCGGGTGGACCAGACAGCGCTCACCACGGAGCACGGACGCGAGACAGCACGAAGGCCCGGACCGCTGAACGCGCGTCCCGGCCTCCGCCGCGTGTGTTCACCCGTGAGGGGACGAAAGCATTTTTTCCGCCGCAGCAGCTCGAGATGCGCGAACTCGGCACGCGCCTGAACACGTCTTGCGAGGTCGGCCGGTGGCAGGCTGCACGATCTCCTTGCCGCACACCGAGCAGTGACTGCTCGACGTCGCCGAAGCTGGGGAAGAAATAGGCATTGGCATCGCTGACACCCCGATGCCGGGGGAAGAAATGGGCGCGGCAGGGACCGCGTGCAAAGCAGGTCGCTGAGCTGGCCGCCGCTGCCTGCTCTCGGCGGCACGTTTCGGGGCGCTGCACGCCGTTCTGACGGGATGAGCCTGCTCAACTGGCGCCGATGGAAACACAACCGGATCTGGCACGGGAGCGGGCTCTGCAGGCACGCTGTCGGACGGCTGCGCATCCCAGGTGATCTCCAGCCACATCGCGCCGCCCTTGCCCTTCTCGGCACGGTGGATGATCGGCTCGGGCTTGGCCATGAACTCGGGGGTGTCATCGAGCACCAGGCCACACCCGAGCTGGGCAGGGATCAGCCGCGGCTTCTTCTTGGGGTCCTTCGGCCGCGAGAGCCGCGCAGGCCGACCGTCGGTGAGCGCGTCGTAGGCCGGCTTAGCAGTGTCGACCAGGTTGTCCGTGTCCCGCCGCCGATTGTCTCTCGGGCGGTAGTGCAGCGTCACAGTGACATGGTCGAGGCCACGAGGCAGTCGCGCCGCCGTCGCCCGCTCATAGACCTCCTGGCGGACCTCCGCGATCTTCGCGGCGCGGGCGAACATGGCGCCACGCGTCGCACGACGCTGGTTCAGCGTGAGAGGCGGTGCCGTCCAAGACAATTCGATAATCGCGGAACCCGCGCCGATGTCCGCCCGCGCCGCCGCTGCTGGGTTGTTCACCACATCCAAGCCCTCTCGGAATCAGCCCTGAGTACGCGGGGTGGTCGGAGAGGGAATATTCTTACTTTCTTCCCCCTGCGCGACATTGTGTACCGCCGCAGTGGCATTTTTCAGCATTGCGCTGTAGTAGTCGGTTACCTCTTTGAGCCGCGTCCGGTACCGCTCGTCATCCTCGTCGCGGCGCTTCCGCTCCTTGTCCAGGTTGTCGATGAGCTGATCCACCTGCTTCCGAAGATGCACGGCTTCGTCTTCCGCGTGCTTCCGCGCCCGCTGAGCGGCCTGGACCTGGTCATGAGCAACTCGCGTATCCTCGGCTGCTTTCTGGGCAGTTGCAGCGGACTCGGCTGCAATCCGGTCCGCACGCCTCCGCTGCTCCTCGGCTTCCCTCAGCGCCTCGTCACGCTCCGCAACGGCAGCGGCAACCGCCTCGGCAGCCTCATCCTGAGCGGCCTGGATCGCGTCCACCGCCGTCTTCTGAGCCTCGGAAACAGCTTGATCCGCCTCCGTCTTCGCAGCCACTGCCTCAGCTTTCGCCTCGTCACGCTCAACCGCCATCCGACGACGCTCCTCAGCGTGCTTTTCGGCGAGATTGCGGCGCTCCTGCGCCAACTCCTCCGCGATCTTGCGCTGCGCGTTCGCGTGGACCAGCTCCTCCTCCGCAGCGGTCACGACCTGGATGATCTCGCGCTCAGCTGCCCCGGCAGCCGCGGCAGCCCCGATTACCGCGTGAGCTTCCGGAGCGATCTTCTCGGCGGCCTGGGCGATCTTCTCGGCGGCGGCCTGGAACTGCTCAACGAGCGCGGCGAACTGCTCGCGCGCCTCGGTCACCGGCCGATTGGATTCGTCACCGGCCGACTCCGCGGCGTGCGATGTAACGGAAGTGGATGTAACGAAAGTATTGGCCGCAGACTCGGCGGACACGGAAGGAACCGGCTCGGCGACGCGTGAAGGGGCAGGGGACTCCTGCTTTGGAGCGAGATGAATAGCCGGTGCCACGTTGAATCCGTGCAGCTCACGGGCCTTTGCGGCATTCTTCCCGTCGTGCCTTGCTGGAATTCCATTCTTTCCCGTGACCACCTCGCCGCAGTACTTCGGGCGGCGACCGTGGAGGGACTTCGCGTAGACCGGATTACCGCACAGATGACCCTCGTCATCCATCACGAACTCGCAGGTCCCGACCTGCTCGCCAACAGGCACCCTTTGGCCGCGCTCAGTCTCGATCATCACGTCGCCTTTCCGTTTCGTTTCCCGTCTGGTACCCTCTCATCCTACAAGAAAAATACCCCGGAAGTCAAGAAAGAAAGGAAAGAAAAAATGAGGAAGAAAGAGAAAGTAAGTAAAGAACAAACAGTTTGTTCTTTACTTACTTTCTCTTTCTTCCTCATTTTTTCTTTCCTTTCTTTCTTGACTTCCGGGGTATTTTTCTTGTAGGATGAGAGGGTACCAGACGGGAAACGAAACGGAAAGGCGACGTGATGATCGAGACTGAGCGCGGCCAAAGGGTGCCTGTTGGCGAGCAGGTCGGGACCTGCGAGTTCGTGATGGATGACGAGGGTCATCTGTGCGGTAATCCGGTCTACGCGAAGTCCCTCCACGGTCGCCGCCCGAAGTACTGCGGCGAGGTGGTCACGGGAAAGAATGGAATTCCAGCAAGGCACGACGGGAAGAATGCCGCAAAGGCCCGTGAGCTGCACGGATTCAACGTGGCACCGGCTATTCATCTCGCTCCAAAGCAGGAGTCCCCTGCCCCTTCACGCGTCGCCGAGCCGGTTCCTTCCGTGTCCGCCGAGTCTGCGGCCAATACTTTCGTTACATCCACTTCCGTTACATCGCACGCCGCGGAGTCGGCCGGTGACGAATCCAATCGGCCGGTGACCGAGGCGCGCGAGCAGTTCGCCGCGCTCGTTGAGCAGTTCCAGGCCGCCGCCGAGAAGATCGCCCAGGCCGCCGAGAAGATCGCTCCGGAAGCTCACGCGGTAATCGGGGCTGCCGCGGCTGCCGGGGCAGCTGAGCGCGAGATCATCCAGGTCGTGACCGCTGCGGAGGAGGAGCTGGTCCACGCGAACGCGCAGCGCAAGATCGCGGAGGAGTTGGCGCAGGAGCGCCGCAATCTCGCCGAAAAGCACGCTGAGGAGCGTCGTCGGATGGCGGTTGAGCGTGACGAGGCGAAAGCTGAGGCAGTGGCTGCGAAGACGGAGGCGGATCAAGCTGTTTCCGAGGCTCAGAAGACGGCGGTGGACGCGATCCAGGCCGCTCAGGATGAGGCTGCCGAGGCGGTTGCCGCTGCCGTTGCGGAGCGTGACGAGGCGCTGAGGGAAGCCGAGGAGCAGCGGAGGCGTGCGGACCGGATTGCAGCCGAGTCCGCTGCAACTGCCCAGAAAGCAGCCGAGGATACGCGAGTTGCTCATGACCAGGTCCAGGCCGCTCAGCGGGCGCGGAAGCACGCGGAAGACGAAGCCGTGCATCTTCGGAAGCAGGTGGATCAGCTCATCGACAACCTGGACAAGGAGCGGAAGCGCCGCGACGAGGATGACGAGCGGTACCGGACGCGGCTCAAAGAGGTAACCGACTACTACAGCGCAATGCTGAAAAATGCCACTGCGGCGGTACACAATGTCGCGCAGGGGGAAGAAAGTAAGAATATTCCCTCTCCGACCACCCCGCGTACTCAGGGCTGATTCCGAGAGGGCTTGGATGTGGTGAACAACCCAGCAGCGGCGGCGCGGGCGGACATCGGCGCGGGTTCCGCGATTATCGAATTGTCTTGGACGGCACCGCCTCTCACGCTGAACCAGCGTCGTGCGACGCGTGGCGCCATGTTCGCCCGCGCCGCGAAGATCGCGGAGGTCCGCCAGGAGGTCTATGAGCGGGCGACGGCGGCGCGACTGCCTCGTGGCCTCGACCATGTCACTGTGACGCTGCACTACCGCCCGAGAGACAATCGGCGGCGGGACACGGACAACCTGGTCGACACTGCTAAGCCGGCCTACGACGCGCTCACCGACGGTCGGCCTGCGCGGCTCTCGCGGCCGAAGGACCCCAAGAAGAAGCCGCGGCTGATCCCTGCCCAGCTCGGGTGTGGCCTGGTGCTCGATGACACCCCCGAGTTCATGGCCAAGCCCGAGCCGATCATCCACCGTGCCGAGAAGGGCAAGGGCGGCGCGATGTGGCTGGAGATCACCTGGGATGCGCAGCCGTCCGACAGCGTGCCTGCAGAGCCCGCTCCCGTGCCAGATCCGGTTGTGTTTCCATCGGCGCCAGTTGAGCAGGCTCATCCCGTCAGAACGGCGTGCAGCGCCCCGAAACGTGCCGCCGAGAGCAGGCAGCGGCGGCCAGCTCAGCGACCTGCTTTGCACGCGGTCCCTGCCGCGCCCATTTCTTCCCCCGGCATCGGGGTGTCAGCGATGCCAATGCCTATTTCTTCCCCAGCTTCGGCGACGTCGAGCAGTCACTGCTCGGTGTGCGGCAAGGAGATCGTGCAGCCTGCCACCGGCCGACCTCGCAAGACGTGTTCAGGCGCGTGCCGAGTTCGCGCATCTCGAGCTGCTGCGGCGGAAAAAATGCTTTCGTCCCCTCACGGGTGAACACACGCGGCGGAGGCCGGGACGCGCGTTCAGCGGTCCGGGCCTTCGTGCTGTCTCGCGTCCGTGCTCCGTGGTGAGCGCTGTCTGGTCCACCCGAAGGTGGCGGCGCACCATCCGATCGCCTGCGGCGCGCCACCTTGAGTTGGAGCTGCGGTGAACGCTACGTCCAACTCAAGGTGACACTGCGCGAGCGAGGTCCGCAGGCCGAGTCAGCCCAGGACGCGCCTCATGTGCTCGCGGTCAGCCAACTCAGAGACTGTGGCGTCGGGGTAGAGGTCGGCGCAGGCCCGGCCGTCCTGGGTCCAGTCGTGCTCCCACGCCCGCGGGAAGTGCGGGCCGGAGACGTTGCCGAAGGCGTACCGGCCGTCATCGACGCCGATCCGCAGCCGGGCGGGCTGCGAGGGCCGACTACTGGCGCCCGCGCGGGCGGGGCACCGGGGGCAGGTGTCGGCCGGCCCGGTTCCAGTTCGATCTGGAGCCAGGCAGGGACCGGGCCGGGTAGTGCCCCGGAGGTGGGGACCGGGGTAGCCGGGGCATGCCCCGGCTCCCGGACCATCGGCGGCCCCGGGGTAGGTCGTGGCGGGGTGTGCCCCGGGGTAGGTCGCGGCGGCCTGCCCTGGGGTAGCCCAGGGGTAGCCACCCAGGGCAGGCCTGTTGCCCCGCGCAGGTTCACCGGGGCACTTCCAGAGATCGGGCCACTGCCCTACCGGACCGCGCTGTTCAACTACTGCACGTCCGCAACCGATATCCGAACGGTCAGCAGCCCTTGCCGCGGAGCTCATCGAGGAAGGTCTCGGTGGCCGCGGTGAGGTTCTCCATGAGGTCGAGCGCCCCGACGGTTTCCGCCCGAAACCGGGTGCATCAATGTGTTCGATGTACGCAGACTCCCCGGGGAGGATGGCCGGCTCGACCCCTTTCGGGTTGTTTGCCTTCAACGCGCGCAGCAGGCTGGTGCGCGCAAGAACAGCACCGTCTGTGATGGGCAGTGCGGCCGCGGGAAGTTCGGTGATGTGCTCGTTGATGCGATCGAACGTCGCCGCCCCCTTGAATACCAGGACGTGCAGCGTCCTGTGCTTGTCCCGGTTGACTAGGTCGTTGAGGATGTGCAGGCCGTGCGACTCCGGATCTGCCTTCGCCTGAACGAACGGCTGTTTGTCGCGCACGAAAGCCCATACCGTTGGATCAACCCACTTCGCGTACTGCTTGTCCTTGTCAGGCCACTTGGTCGGGTCGATCACGATAGGGAACTGAATCCCCTTCTGCTCCTTCTCGGTCAGGGTGGTGTGCCGAGCGACGATATGGCCGAACAGCGCGTGGTCGAGCGCGCCTCGCAAGTTCGTGAGGACGTCTCCGATCACAAGCCCCCATTCCTCCGACGGCGGCGTCGTCTTGACCCTCGCGACATATTCCACGGTCACCTGCGAGGAATCGAGCGGGTCGTTCATCTGCCTCATCTTGAAGGTGATCGCGTCACTGTCCCGGTACGAGTGGATGGACGCCTGGAGCTCAGTGAAGTGCTTCTTCGCCCGAGACAACTTCGCATACGCGCTCTGCATGGCGAGCACGATATGCCCTGCGACACAGTGCATTTCCGGCAGACCCGACACGGACAGAACAGGAGGCGCACGAGGCCGTCACTGTCGGAGTGACGCGCCCGCGCCGTTCTCAGACCAAGCGCCAGCCGCCGCTCGCCGGACTCGGCATCGACATAGACGATCTCGAACTCGCCGTCCCCAGTCCGCTGCCACTCCCAGCCGCAGCACGGGCACGCAGTCTTCCGATCGGACCGCGGGCCCATGCCCTCGAAACCCGCAACCTATGTCCGAACTCCGCAACCAGTCCCGCAAACTAACCCCGGACAGAACAGACGAACACAACACAACATCTACAAAACGAACACAACCAACACACAACATCTACAAAACGACAACCAACATCTACAAAACGAACACAACACCATCACCGAAAGGGGTCACACCTTTTGCACCCACGTGGTGATTTTGAGCAATTGCGTCCGACGAAATTCGGTAGCCTGCCGAGATGGAGGCCAAAACGTGCCCGCGATGCGGCACCAAGCTCCCTGCCGCAGGAGGCCGCGGCAGACCTCGACGATGGTGCTCCATCGAGTGCCGGCGTCTCGCGTCCGAGGAACGCCGTGCCGCCCGCAGCACCGGAAAAGTCGTCGAAGTCCACGAGGAAATCCGGGACCGGATCATCGAACGTAGCCGACCGATCAGCGCGGATGGCGCGGTCGACCGTGTGCTGTCCGATGGCGCGGCGACGCGCAAACTGTTGCGCGTGCTCGCGCATCGGATGCGCACAGATCCGCCGATGTCCAACATCGACCGGTGGATACACAAGGGCCTGAAACCGTTCATCTACGAGCTATGGCAGGCGTACCACGCCGCCGAAGAATCGCACCCCGCCGCGATGCCGGAGGTGCTGCCCGCGGCCTACACGCCGCCGAAGAATCGTGCCGCTGCGCACCGTGAGGCTGTCGCCCTGGTGCTCAATTCCCCACGCAGCACCCGTGAAGTTCTGACCACCCTCGCCGCCCGCTCCCGCGACGGCATCCTCGCCAGCAGCGAGCACACCGCCACCGTCGCCGCCGCCAACGATCTACTCAACGCCCTCGTCGCGTCCGGCACCTTGCGGCTCCGCAACACCCGGTAGCTCGGGGTTGAGCCCCGGGGCGGCCCGTACATCTTTTGCACCGTCAGGGCACGCCGCAGGCAGGGCACTGGGGTCGGGTGTCGACGGCTCGATCCAGTTCGATTCGGGGGCCGGGGGCAGGCACCCGGAGCGGGGTAGTGCCCTGGAGGAGGGCACCCCGGGGTAGCCACAGCATGCCCCGGGTTCACTGCCCTGGGCTCGCGGGCGGTCACAGATCCGGACTACACCGTGCGCAGGGGCGCTGTGAGATTGATGTCACCGGCTGGTCGCTCGGGTAGGTCGTCGGTGTCGTGAACCAGCCAGCGCAGGAACGCGACCACGTGCGCGTTCAGGTTCGAGTCGATCCGGGCTGGTCGCGCCAGGGAGCTTGAGGGTCCGCGAGCGTGTCCAGCATGAACTCGCACCACGTTCGTGCTCCGTTCAGGGCGAGATGGGCATGGCGTGCACTGAGTCCCACGCGTTTGCCTGCCTGTCCGTGACCAGTGCCATAACCCCGGTTCCGCAGTTCCGCGATTCCCGACGTGACAGTGGTTGCGCCGCCCAGGATCTTGCGGACAGCTTCGCTGCTGTCAGGGCCACCCGCAAAGTTCGTCGGATGAACGAGCAGAGCCTGCTCAGCGAGGGTGACCAACTTGGGCAGGTCGTCCTTTTCGTTCACTGTCTTGCCTCGTTGGCCGAGGACGACCTTGGCTGTGCTCTCGATAAGTTCCTTGGCGGAGCCGATCACTTGGGCGGGGTCTTCGTGCTCGACGGCGCGGCTGATGCGGTCGAGGTGTTCCCGAATAGCTGACGCGTCCTTCACTGCGGCTATGGCGCTGTCACGCAGGCGGCCAGCTGGACCGCCGGTTATTCGGCCGTTGGGTTCGAGCTGGTAGCCGTCACGGTCGAGCTCCCGTCGAACCGTGCCGAGGTATGCATCTTCGACTCCCTCGATCGTTCGCTCGAACACGCGGAGTGCCCTTTGTACATGTCCGTGGTCGGTCCAGTCGACGACGTCCAGATAGCTTTGATAGAGGCTCCGCCGTTGACCGTTGAGGTCGGGATCTGGGCCAGGAGCAAACCCCTCGTCCTGCCACATTCCATCGATCTCGCGGAGAACGATGCCGGGCGCGAACTCACGGAACGCGCGTCGTGTCGCCGGGGAAATCACGACGGGTCGATTCGCCTGATACTGCACCCACAAACTCTAAGGATCGCGCTAGGTGTGGTGTCTCAGGACGTTGGCGATCGGTCGATGGTTAGTCGGGTCGCAGCTCACGATCGGCGGTTTGTCGTTCATGCGGCCGACCGCATACACTCGCCAGTGCGTTGAACAACTACACTGTTTCAACGCATTCGACCAGAGTTGACCTGGCGAAACAAGAAGGGCCACAAAGGCCTAGCTCTACAGAAGGGACAACACATGTCACTGCCCACGTTCGCGCAGCAGCCGCCGACCGCGACCCGCCCGATGAACATCAACGATGCCGCGGCTGTATTGAAGATCTCGCGAGCCTCCTGCGAGAAACTCATCGCCTGCGGCGTGATTCCAACACCGATCGACGCAGAGCGGATTGGTTCGCTGGCGAGCCGCCCCCGTCTCGTCGTCGCCTCCGGGGAGCTGACCGTGCTGAGGACCGCCGCACGGGCCGCCGCACGTGAGGCCGACCGCGAGTGGATCGGCTTCCACATCGGTTTCAGCGCCCGCGAGCTCGCAGAAGCGGCGCTGTGCTGGTGGCGGTGCGACCCGCAACGGATCCTCGACAACGAGCTGTTCGCGGTAACCGTCGCGACGGTGCCTGTCGCGGTCTACGCCATCACGGCCCTGGAAGACACCTTCCAGGCGTTGGGTGAAGCCGAGACCCGTCATAGGTTCAGCGGCGACCTGCTGGCCCGCTGGGGTCAGCCGCTGACACCGGATATCGACCCGCGCCTGAAGGAGCGTGTCGAGCAGATCATGTCCAGCCGCATCTCGGTCTCCAGCGGCGGCCCGATCGGATACCTGAACGCCGAGTAACCGCCGGTACAGCAAGAGGCCCCCGGAACGAGATCCCGTTCCGGGGGCCTCTTGCTGTACGGCCGCGGCCACCTGCACAAAGCAGGGAGCCAGGCCGCCGACGGAATCCCCTCCGGCGCAGCGAGTCACCTGTATACCCTGAGCGGTATGAGGGAGTCAGGGGACATCGACGCACTCAGGGTCGCGCGCGAGCAGCTGACCTTCGCGATGATCATCAACCCGGGCGGCCCGATGACCCTGGACCAGCGGCTACAACTGGGTTTGCTCGCCGCCCAGGTGGCGCTGGCCGAACGCCTGCCACTGCGGATCAACGGCGAGCGGCGGGTCTTGCAGGACGACGACGAAGAGTTCGTATGGGACGACGAGTTGGTCGAGAAGTTCCTACGTCACCTCCACCCCTCTGGGCTGAAGCTGATCCGGCTGCTGGTCGCTGAAGGAGGCGCAGCCACCCCGGACCGTGTCAAGGAGCTCACCGGCGCCAAGAACCTGGGGGGCATGATCTCGGCCATGCGCCGAGCTGGTGCCGCCACGGCGAAAGTAGCTCCCCCGCCACGCCTGGTGGAAGCACACCACTCCACCAATTCGCAGAACCCGGTGATCCTGGAGTACCGCCTCGCGAAGGGCACCATGCCGCTGATCACTGCGGCGCTCGAACGCATCGACAACGCCGGTCAGGTGTAGACCTGACCGGTTTCCGCTACGGATTGACCGGAGGGCGCACCGCGTCCCACGGCACCCAGTGCGTCAGCGTCACCGCGACCAGGCCGGAGTGGGCGCGCCACTCGATGGCGACGTTGGCGTACCAGACCGGGTCGCGACCCAGCCGCAGCCGAGCCCACGCGTAGAGCATGGCGCGAATCCACTCTTCGTCGAGCCGAAGGTCCAGCGCTGCAGCTTTTTCCCCGAGCGTGACCGGTTCGACACGCGGGCGCTCCCGCAGAGGATGGGTCCACACGCGGCGCGGATCGACCCACACGCGTCGGGGTGGTTCCACGCGCCGCAGTGGCGACGACTTGTCTTCTTCGCTCACCGCCGGCCTATCCGGTCCGAGTGAACGAGGCGGCGGCCGCCGAGGCGGCCTGGTGAGTCCAACAGGTATTCCCGCCAATGGTTCCGGCCAGGGTCACGCGCGAGGTCCGCGGGCGCGCGCCACGGCCGGATACCCGAACGTCGAGGTGGACTGCTTGCAGTCGGCCGCGACCGTGGCCCAGGCCGGTGTAGTCCGCGTGGCGGCATTCCAGTTGGAGATCCGGCCGGGCCCACCCGGGGCCGGTGACGATGAGCACGCCGCCGTGACTGCGGGCCCGCGCGATCACCGCCCTCGAGCGCGACGGCGCCGCGGATCCGACCACATCGAGCACCACCACCGCCAGCCCTTCGAGCAGGATCGCGGCTACGGCCATCGGGTCGTCACCGGGGTCCCGGATGTGCGCGAGCTTTCTGAGGTCGCCGCCCATCTCGTGAAAGGCGAGCCATCCGGCGCGCGGATTGCCCAGTACCGCAACCGATTCGCCTGCAGCGGTCGCGGCGGCCAGCAGTCCGAGTAGCACCGAACCGCCGGTACAGCCGACGACGCTACCGCGGGGCAGACCACCGTCGGGCAGCACTTCACCAAGTCCGCCACTGATCGGCAGGACATCGGTTGTGGTGGTTGCTGGCGGTGCGGATTCGGCACCGACGCGGCCCGGGATCGCGGCCATCTGGGCTCGCAACGCATCCAGCTGCGCGGCACGCGGCAGACCGGCGAGAGCCTTGTCGGCGCCCCCGCTGGACTCCGGAGCCACATTACTATCGAACATATGTTCGTATAATGACACGGCGGGAGCGTGGCGTCGAGGGCCCACTCCACATCGATAGCTGGAAGTTGTCGGATGAGGATTTGGACGCGTGATCGAGATAGTCTGCGTGACGTGGTGAACGCGAAAGATCTGGTCCGCATCGGCGCCGGCGGTGTCTCGGTTTTTCGGGTGGAAACCATCAGCGACGACGGGCAGGCGCTGCTCAAGCCGGTCGAGGATGCGGGCTACATGTTCCCGATGCCGGTGACCTCCCTCGTACCGGCCAGTGAGGCGCAGCAGCCGGAACCATGACCGATCATGCAGCCTTGGACACTGGCTCCTAGCCCTGCTTTCGCGTTCCAATTGGCAAACATCGCCGCCGAGTGCGGTCGGCAGTGCCGTGTGAGGACGATCGACCGGCACAGCCTCTTGGTCGGTCATCACTCGGATCCGCAAGCTGGTGTGACGTACGGCATCCGGGATGTCCGCGATGGCCTGTTCACCCCACGGGGAGCTGAACCACACCAGGAATGGACGGCTGGTCTGGAGCCGGTGAATTGGTGGTGGACTGGGTCATGACCGTCCCCCCGTGAATTGATGCGGAATCCAGTCCTGCGGCCTCCATCGCGTGCTGAACAGGCTGGCAGGGCCACCGGACAACGGTTTTACGGTTGCCCCACATGCGACCATCGGCCCTGCGTTCGGCGGGTGAGCAGGTAACGCACACTCCGCCGAAGGTGGCCGACCACACGTGTTCACCGAATGTGGCGATCAACTCGGTCAGTGCTTGCGGTGCGCAGTCCAGGCGCCGGATCACCGGGGGTGCCGTCCGCAACGCAACCGACTCTGTGGTGATCTCACGATCGGGTTCGGGGATCCAGCTCGGTGAGCGGTCCCGGGCATAGGTGATGGTGCCGTGCTCGACGGTCACCGGCTCGGTGAATGTCGCCCGCCGAACGCCGTTCTCGGTCATCCATGCAATAACCGCGGCCAACTCGTCGCCGAGCCAGTGCCGTGCGTAGGCCTCCAGCCGCCACGAAATCCTGGACAGCTCAGGTGTATTCATCGCTGGGCCTGCGCGTGATGGGTAATTCTGGCGAGGAAATCCGGCAGAGCCAGGCGGATGTCATCGGCGGTGACATCGAGTGAGTATTCGTTCCGGTCGATGAGGTCGGCGATGTCGTAGGCCAGCATGTCCAGGTCGATCTCGTTGGCCACGGCATGAGCAGAACGACCGAGAGCAGCATCCGGAGCCACCGCGGACCGCGCGCTGTGCTGGTGGCGCAATCCAACGGCGGCGAGAACCGGATGCGCGCCGGTCATTGGACTGCCCCCGTCGTCGTGGCGTGCTCCGCCGCTGCGCGATATGCCTCTTCAGCGGTGATGCGCCGGGGCGGCGCAGTTGCTGGCCGAGATCCCGCTCGGCGGCCGCGTTGGCGGCGCGCAGCTCGGGGTTGTCCAGGGTCCAGGTGTCGGGGTAGCGGTGCGCGGCAATGAAATTCGCGTTGCCGATGAGCCGGTCGGCGAACATCTCGATGACGGTGGTGTCGGCGCGGGTGCCGTCGTCGAGCCGTGGACGCAGATCAGCGTGGGCGTCGATGAAGGCGAGAGCCTCTGGCACGAAGCGGATCCGAGCGCCGGTCTCGGCGATCGCACGGCCGATGATGCGGTCCGGCGACCAGCGCGCCGACATCCCGTCCTCGACGGCCAGGTCTATGGCGGTGGTGACCGCGTCGGGGCAGGCGAGCACATGCAGGTCCACTGCGACGACGGCCTGGACAACGACATCGGGGTGATCGCGTCCGGCTTGGGCTTTGGTCTGCTCGTCGAATGCGGTGCCCAGCACCGCATCACGCAGTCGCTCGGCGCGGACGGCGGGGTAGCCGGTGGTGAGGGCGTGCGCGTGCAGCAGCTCGGCGGAGCGCAGTTCGTCGTATCTGGTGGGGTTGTCGCGGCGGCGGCCGTTGCCGTACACGGCGTCGCTGTAAGCGTCGGCGGCGATGGCGTCGAGGATGTCGTCGATGCTGGCTCCGAGTCGGGTGAGGTGCTGGTGCAGGGCGGTGACGGCGGCGAGCAGGCCGCCGCCGTGGTGGTAGGTCGCCAGAACACCGAACTCGGGGCGCTCCAGGTCGCCTATGATGCGGCCGATCCGTCCGGTCGTCGGGTCGCCGTAGAGGGTGTTCACGATGTGCAGACCGTGGGCGGCGAGTGCGATGGCCTGGTGGGCGCCGCGGTGGTCGAGGACCTCGGCGGGCAGCGTGGCGTGCAGCGCAGCGATTTCGGGTGCCAATGTGGTCTCGGGCAGCATCTGGTGCGGGTCGAGTAGCCGGTCCCGGATGCTGGCGTCGGCTGCCGAGGAGGCGCTCTGGCACAGATCGCTGTTGTTGTGGTCCATCACGGTTTTCTTTCTTTCCTGCTGCTGGTCTCAGCAGCCGGATTGGAAGGGGAAGCAGGCCTGGCCGCCGCTGAAGTCAATGCCTTTGCGGGGCGCGGGGGCGGGCGGGGCGAGTTCCGGCGTGGCAGGGGCCTGTGGGGCCGGGGCGTTGACGATGTCGCCGGCGGGCAGCGGTGCGGGCTCGCTGCTGGTGCTGTGGTCGGTGGAGCTCTGGTCGGGGGAGACTGAGCACATCACGTCGACACCGCCACTGATCAGGACCACTGCAGCGCCGAGGAGCACGGCGTTGCGGATCCGGCGGTTGCGGGCGTTGTGAAGCGATGTCCTGGCGGTGGTCAGGGTCATCGCGGTCTCTGGGTGGATCTGCTCTTCGGGGCTGCGGCCGAGGTCGCCGCGGTCGGCTGTGGGCGCGCTGGTCCGGGAGAGGGTCGCTCCTCCGGTCGGGGGCTGGGGGATGACAGCGGCGGGACGTAGCTGCACGACCACCGCGTCACTGTTCGCGGCCGCAGGGGCGGCGTTGGGGAACCCTTCGTCGGCCAAGGCGTGGCGGGTGACGACGTCGGCCAGGTCCAGCGCGGTGAGCAGGGTGTGGACGCGCTCGATGGTCCAGTTCTGTGGGTGCTGGCGGGCGGCGGTGTGCAGCCATCCGCTCAGCGCGGCGTCGTCACCGCCGAGCACGACGTCGCGGCCTGTCGGCATCGGCACCTGGCCTTTGTCGAGCGTGATCTGGCCGCCGTTCGGCTCGACCAGGACCAGGCCTGGCACGAACACGTCGAGCCCCGCCTGATCTGCGACGCCCTTGAGGTTGAACATGGCGTCGGAGACCTGGTTGATCGGGTTGGTGTCACCGTCACGGACGTGAACGGGGTCGCCGTCGATGCCGGGCAGCGACCAGCGGGAGTTCACGCCGCAGGCCAGCACGCCGTTTTTGTTGCGGCCGAGGATGCCTTTGACCTCGATGCATACCAGGGTGTCGGGGGTGATCAATACCAGGTCGGCTTCCTGGCTGGCGCGGCCGCTGCGGTCGGGAATGTGGCAGCCCGAGATCGCGATCCCGGATAGGTCACTGGCCTGAAGCCAGGCGAGCGCAGCCTTTTCCGCGCCCGACATTTTCGGGCGGTTGCCGTTGATGATCAGCATGAGTTTTTTCCCCTGTCGTGGTGGCACCTGGTGGTGCCGTGAACATGTCGTGATGGTGCGATCCGGGCTCGGCGTGTCGAAAGTGCACACCCTGGCCAGGCTGGGTTTCAGTGGCGGCTACGGGTCCAAGGGCCAAGCGGTCGTGGCGCTGGATGGTCCAGCGAAGGTGATCGTGGTGGCCGGTGCGTCGGTGGAGGTCTTGCAGAACATCCAGCAGGACTGCGTCTCGTGTGCGCCCTGGTCGGCGATGAACGCCGTGGTGGTCGCGGCGGCGCGCGCTGGCTCCGGGGCCCGGTCGGTGCAGAACATGACGCAGTCGCCGCTTGCGGGGGCGGGCGGCAGTGCGGCCGCGGGGGCGCGATCGGTGGTCAGCAGGACCGAGAGGCACAAGGCGACTCCGGCGACGAATATGGCCGCCAGCAGCGCGGGGGTGCGGAACAGGAAGGCGACCAGGTGGCCGATCCGGCGACGCAGAGCCAGGGCTGGGCGCAGCCAGGAAGCAGAAGCGGAGCGGAGGCGGGGCTGAATCGACATGGCGGGCGACCCTTTCGGAGAGAGCTCAACAACTATTAACAGTCTAACAGTCCAACTGTTGACAGTCTATATATCGTGAGATCTCTGCAGGGCATACGCAAAGCGGGCCTGGAGCAATGCTCCAGGCCCGCTTTGGATTTCGAGCTACCGCGGCTCCCAGACCCGGATCTTGTCGACGAGCAATTCCCAGACCGCCGTGTCGTGCTCGGCCAGGTCGACCAGGGCCTCGACCATGTCGCGGCGGCTGATGCTGCCGACGCTGCGGGTGCTGGCGCGGCCGCTGGTGCGCACACGCAGTCCGGCCTGCTTGGCCAGCTTGGCCAGCAGGTCGTTCCAGTGATCGCTCTGCTCAGGCGACATCTTGAGTGTCCACGTCAGCCAGTCGGACCGGTCCTCCGTGGAGGATGCCTTGGTTGTGGGGCTGAGCTTGGATCCGTTCTTCAGCGCCTCGGTGATCGAGCCCGCGCGTTCGCCGCTGCTAGACATCGGTTTTGTCCTTTCCATTCGGGTTGATGCCGAGCTCGGTGAGCACGTCGGCGTATGCGGAGTCGACGAGGGTCGTGCCCAGGCTGTACCCGATGGACTCTTTGAGCGTGATCATCGTCTTGAACTGCGGAATTCCAGCCTCGCCCAGCTGCCTGGGCACCTCGGTCGAGTGCCCCGCACTGAGCCGGACCTGCACCAGCAGCACACGGGGGAAGACCGGGTTGTGGCGATCCACCTCACCGGCCAACTCCAACGTCTGCGGCAACTTCCGCACATCCGGCGGATATGGCTTCATGGGCATGATCAGGTTCGTCTTCTGATCGGTGTCGGGTCGCCACAGCGTCTCCCGCAGCAGCTTGTCGCGCTTGGGCTCGACATCGATGATCGAGTGAGGGTAGGACCGTTCCAGCTCGTGCAGCCGTTTCGTGCGCCCGCCTGTCAGGTCGAACGCGTCCAGCCGCGAGCTCGCTCGGCCGCCGCTCATCTCCAGCAGCTTCTCGCGGACCGCCATGATCCACTCGTAGGTGGTCAAGTCGGTGTCGGCGTCGCCGACGAACACCGGCCCGAGGCCGAGCAGCGACATCCAGATAGCCAACTGCGAGGCAGTGGTGGACTTGCCAGCACCACCTTTGAGGATTCCCACCACCGTCCGTTCAGTCATACCCGGAGTATAGACTGTCAGACTTTTAAAAGTCTATATAGTCGGATTCGGCGCGGGGCGTGCGCGGCTGTGGGGTGGGCTGGGGTGCGGGTGGGGTGGGTCGGGGTCCCGCGCCGCGCGTTCATCGTTTTCGCGCGGTTGCGACCCGCTTGCACGTGCCACGTCGCCGCCATCCGCCCCTGCTGCTGTTGTCCGTTCCGCCCGCCCGCGCGGGCAACTCCGACGAACCTTGCGGACGGACAACCGGTGGACCTGCGGCCCGCAAGGTTGGTCGGACGGTTCGAGCTGCCGTTCGGTCCTACCTTGCGGATCGACAGGAGTCGAGTGACGAACCCGCCAGCTCCATCGCTGCCGGGTGGGGGTTCTGCCTGCTCACAACAGCGACTCCGCAACGTTGCCCTGAAC
>NZ_JBUYUZ010000002.1:0-41231 GCF_055232035.1 Nocardia sp. Tas62D01 | reverse complement strand
TCGGTAGATCCCGGCCAGTCGCCCCAGCCAGGATGACAGCGACTCCAGGGGGTCCGGTTGCGGATGCAGCGGCCATCGCGTGGATGGCGCGGTCACGCCAGTTCGCGTTCGAACATCCGACGGCGTTCGGTCGGCCCTGCATAGGACGCCATCACCAGCGTGCTCTGGTTGATCGCCTCCTGGCCGGACTCGATGGCCGCGATCGCGGCATCGGTCAGCAGCGCGGTCAGCTCGCCGATGGTGCCCTCGCTGCGAGTCAGCAGATAGGTGGCCATTTCCGCGGTCCCGATCGCCGAGGGCCGGCGCAGCGGGAACGCGGCGGCGAAGCTGGCCAGCAACGCACACCCCTGAGCGTCGGGCTGCCACCGAGGAAGCAGGAACGGGGCGAACCGGTTCTCCAGTTGCGGGTCCGACCGGATCGCCAGATAGGCGTCGTTGGTGCCGACCCCGACCAGCGGAATCCGCAGCTCGTTGCCGAGGAACCGCAACAGGTTCAGAAACTCCCGCCGGACCGCGCTGTTGCGGCCGCCGAGGATGTTGTGCAGCTCATCGATCACCAGCACACGGACACCGGTAGCCCGCAGCAGGCTCAGCACCAGCTGCTCGAGGTCGGCCAACCGTGGCGCGCGGGCCCGCATCGGCGCGCCCAGGGCGGCCAGTAGCGCGGTGTAGAACCGGGTCACCGACGGCTCGGAGGGCATCTGCACCGTCAGCACCGGGATCTGTTCACGATCCGAATGTGACACCGGCGGATGAGTCCGGCAAAACTTCTCGATGATCATCGACTTGCCGTTGTTCGTCAGGCCGACGATCAGCAGATTCGGCATCCGCTGCTTACTGGGCGTGTCCAGCAGCGTTTCTAACCTGGTCAGGGCTTCGGTGGCGCGGGTGTAGCCGATCCACCGGTCCCCACGCACATACCGCAACCGCTCCTCGCCCGGCAGCATAGCGATCGGCTGCGCCGACGGGTGCAGATGCGACAGGTCCGGTTCACCGTTCACCATTGCTCGATCACCTCGAACGGCTTCACGGGTCCGGGCGCTGTGTCGGCGGGTGGTTGCGGCGCAACCAGAGACGGTCCCTGGCGCGGCGGGGTGTTGTTGCGGCGGCGCTGCCCGTCGCGGCGGGCCTTGCGGCTGGCCGAGGTCGCGGCGTCGGTGATGTGCCGCATCTGCTCGACCATCGCGAACAGCGCGTTCTCGTCGATCTCGCCGCGGCCCTGCTCCCGCAGCCGCGCCACCGCCGCGGTCTGCTCCCACACACTGATCGCAGGCCGTGACCACGTCCGATACGGCACCTCCAGATATTCGCCGGTGTCGGGATGCAGGGCCCAGATGCGGGAGATGTCGCGCGGATCGCGGCGTAAGACGAACTTGCCCAGTGGTTCCCGGCGCGCGATCAGCGGTTTCAGCGCGTCGCAATAGTATTGGACGTGGTCGAGCCGAAATCCGCTGCGGGTCAGAGATCTCCGGATCACCGGTAGGAAATCGACCAAGAACGCGGTCGCGTTGGTCACGGTCTTCGGGGTTCCCTGCTCAGCTGCCTTGTCCGTCCACACCCCGCCCGGGGGCCGACCGCCCAGCCCGTCGTGCGGTTCACCGTGATAGCAGGCCACCGCCAGGGCCATCCACCGCTGCAGTTCGGTCAGGGTGAGCACGGCTTTCGCGTCACTGTCGTAGCCGCCGCGCTCCCCTGGGTTGGAGAACGTGGTGCCCGGCAGCTCATGGGTCAGCCGCATCATGGTGCCGACCAGGCGTTCGATGATGCCGCCGTAGTGCGGTGCGCCCGGCGGCCGGTAGTCGATGTCGATGCCGTGCTGCTCACAGCCGCGGCGCAGGGCTTCGCTCTTGAACTCGCTGGCGTTGTCGACATACAACTTGGCCGGTTTGCCGCTCATCGGCCACACCGCATCCAGCCCCAGGCGTTCGAGCCAGGCCCGTTTGTCGATCGCCATATGCGCCAGGCACAGCCCGACCGACGCCGCTGACGGCGCTTCGAGGGTGATCACCAGCCCAGGAACGCATTTCGACGCCTCGTCGATCGCCGCGGTCACATACGGCCGGCCGATCGGCAACCGGTGCAGCTCATCGACCACGATCACATCCGCCGGAGTGTGATCGATCTGCACACGCTCCAACAGACCCTCCACCGGCGGCGTGGAACCACCCGCCGCGCGGCGTGAGCGGGCCGCGTCGGAGCCCTCCCGCACGGTGATCGCCTTCACCTGGTCCAACCGGCCGATCCGCCGCACCACCGCCGA
The DNA here is from genome assembly GCF_055232035.1 of Nocardia sp. Tas62D01. Classification (NCBI taxonomy): domain Bacteria; kingdom Bacillati; phylum Actinomycetota; class Actinomycetes; order Mycobacteriales; family Nocardiaceae; genus Nocardia; species Nocardia sp. Tas62D01. The sequence goes on along the minus strand of NZ_JBUYUZ010000002.1, from coordinate 38,971 downwards.
CCGCGACGGCGGCCGCAGGCCCTTGGCCCGGCATTCATGGGTGATCTCGCGGCAGATAACCGCCACCGAACGACGCTGCCGCGTCAGATACCTCGCCCGCAGCACCTTCCGCACTATCGCTTCCACCTCATCGCCCAGCCGCTCACCACCACGACCACCACTCGACCTACCGGGCAGCAGATCCGAGGCTAGACCGTCCCCCGCCCGCCACCGCTTCACCAGCGCATACACCTGCCGGCGTTTCAACCCCAGCTCCGCACCGGCTTCACCGGCAGCCGCTGCGCTCACCCGATCGTGGCGCGCGAGACGACCGATCACCTCCGCCCGGCGCACTGCAGACTGCCAACGCGACTCATCCGCGGTGACCACACCGCGATCCACAGCCGTGGCCGTATTCTCGGACATACCGCAGCTCTCTCGTGCACACGAGTTCGAACGAAAAGCACGGTAGTGCAGACGAGTTCGCGACACGCCGATGTCCGAAGTCCACTGCAAACAGAACCGAACCCCAGGACAACAGTGCAGAGGAGTTCGAACATTGACAGAATCCGTCCGGCTGGGTCAGTGTTCAACAAACGATCAATTCTCAACACACAGGACGAGGCTCTGAACGATGCATAAACACCTTCAGCGAGGGTCCTACGCTTGATCCGACGAAGTAGCGCGCCGGTCGCCAGGCGCAGAGGAAAGGCCGAGGGTCGCCGTAGATGCACGCGTTCGTGGACGAGACCAAGCAGAACGGGTTGTTGATCGTCTCCACCCTCGCCGAGGTCCGCCACATCCAGCAGTCGCGCAAGGTGCTCCAGGCCCAGCGCGCCAAGGGGCAGAACAGAATCCACTTCAAGAAGGAAGACGACTCACGCCGTCGCGCGATCTGTTCGACGCTGTGCACCCTCGAGGTGCAGGTGACCGTGTACGACGCCACCGGCATCCGGGACGCGGCCGAGGCCCGAACCGGTTGCCTCACCGCGATTGTCGAGGACCTGGCCGCCGTCGGCGGCCAGCGGTTGACGATCGAACAAGACGATTCACTGGTCCACAGCGACCGCCGGACCCTCTATGCCGCCGTACGGAAGTTCGACGTCGCCGACACACTGGCCTATGAGCACATGCGCCCGAATCAGGAGCCGCTGCTGTGGGTGTCGGACGCGGTGGCCTGGTGTGTCGCCAAGGGCGGTGACTGGCGCCGACGCGTGGACCCGCTCATCACGCAGGTCCGCAAGCTGTCTTAGATACGCGAAACCCGGCTCACCAACCGTCCGGATGGCTGCCGGGTCCACTTCAAGGACGCTAGTGCATCCTGCAGCACCGATGATACAGCGCGCCGTTCCATCTGGAACAAGAAGGTATCCAGACGGAACGGAAAGTGTTCCGGCATGGCCGTCCCGCAGCAGCGGCCGTCGACGAAGGAAACAGCACGGCGGTCAACGGGAACGGGATGTCGATACCCGCCAGCCGGTGGGGGCATTGCCATGCCAGCGCGCGAACAGTTGCTCGCCCAGTCCGGGGCCGAAGCCGAAGTTGACCCCGAATACGCGGTCGAGCCGCACACCCTCGTCGGGCTCAAGCACCGTGAAACCGCGACTGGAGTAGTACGGGGCCAACCGCTCTGCGGTAACGAGCTGGCCGTAGATGAGCCGGAACCCTGCCGCGTCGTACGTCTGCACGCAGCGGTCCAGCAGCGCCGCGCCAACCCCCTTGCCACGCTGATCTTTTTGCACGACGAGAGCTTTGATACGGACTGTCTCGGTCAAACCTGTCCGCATCGCGTGCATCACTTCGTCGGCGGAGTAGCCAACCATGGCGGCGGTCTGGGTGGCCTGCATGATCACAGACGCGGGCGGATAAGCCAGCAGGGCGCCAACGACGCCCTGGTCGGGGTGGTCGGCGACGAGCAGCATCCCGGAGGGCACACACATCTTCAGGAATGTGTCGGCGTCCATCGCTCGGTTCCAGGCGAGCTGGATCAGTGCGAACAGCCCTGACCGATTGTCGCCGTAAACCAGGGGCAGTCCCTGGCCGAAGCTGTCCGCTCGGACTGCGGCACTGACCCACTCCTCCAGCACCACGTCGTCCAGCTGGGTCAGCAGTGCGCCGGCGGCGGGAAGGTCCGCCGCACGACATGGACGTATCTGGACGTTGCCGTCAAGGTTTCGCGGGGACTGGGGGATAGGGGCTTGCGGAGATCGGGGCACCAGGGCTCGCTGCTGCCTTGCTTCCATGTTCTGCCGCCGTGCCCGTGCCCGTCGTGTCTCACGCTTGGTCATAACCGATCCAACCCCCATCCGGTGACCGAGGAACCCTGGATCGAAGGTAAACCACCACGCCGACAACAGGGCGAGATCCGAAGATGCCAGGTGCGCTTATTCCCTGCGCAGCAGTGCTTTTCGAGCCGCTATCGAGCGGCGCTGCTGGTGTACACGACCGGCTCGCCGCGGGACGGGCCTGCCCAACCCCCCGTGTTTGCCCGCTTATCGGCGGCCAGAAACGGACATACGTGCAGTCCTTTTCAGGCGCTCGCCGGCGACTTCTCCGACAGCAGGCCGTCACGCCGTGCGATGTGCAGCAGGCCGCCGACTGCTCCGACTGAGCACCCCAGTTCGTCCGCGATCTGCTTATACGACCATCCGGCAGTTCTGAGTTCAGCGGCGCGCGCACGGCGTTCGCGCGCTCGAGTCTCGAAGTCGTTGCGTGGTTCGGCGACCAGTCGGCGGATGGTCCGAGCGGAGACTCCGAGCTTCGCGGCGCCTTCGCGCGCGGACACCGCCCGTCGCGCAGTAGTTTCAGCCTTGCCAGTGCTCACAGCAGCACCGCCTTCGCGAGCTCGCGATCTACCTTGGTTGCGCGGGCGCGATTAGCTTCACGCTTCGCGTCCGTCACCTTCTTCCCGCCGTTGCGTCCACGACGGGCCTGCTCCTGGCTCAGGGTGCTCTTGATGTTTCGCCATGTCCAGCGTGAAACCGAGTGCGACAGGCAGACTGTTTCTGTCCAGCCGAGCGGACCCGCGGTGAATGCTGGGCCGATAATGGCCTGGTTGCGGTCCCAGGCGTAAGCGAAGGCGACCTCGTCCCATTCCACCGAGTCCTTGTAGTCACGCACCCGCGGATATGCCCACTTGCGCTCAAGTTCGAAAAGCGCGCAGTTGCGGCCAGTAGTGGAGTTCTGCAGCAACGTCCGCTGATCGCGCTGGCTCGCGGCGCGACGCGGCAAGGCTCCCATCCTGCGCAGCGGGCTGGCTAGATCATTGAGCGAGTAGACGGCCGTCACTGGGCCCCACAGCGTCATGTGGTCCGCGTGCATCGGATTCTTCGTGAACCTCCCGGCGTAGGACACATCGCCGCCGAGGACGTCGTTCAGGCCCTGCTCGATGCGTGCTAGCAGGTTCACCGGTGCTCGACGGGCCGCGTCAGTCAGACACACGGGTGCGTCCAGCGCGAAAACGATGTGCCCGCCCTTCGTGTGCGGATTCATCGGGATGTACGACGGCGCTGGCAACCCGGTCATGCTTACGATTTCGTCCGCCCGTCCGCCGTCGTGGTCGGTGATGATCAGCGACTGCATGCACAGTGGATTCGCTTCGACGTACGCCTTGGTCAGCGCATGCTCACGCGGCATCCGATACTTCGGACCATCCTTTCGGTTTCCCGCCATGGGGTACCGGGGGAGCCACTTGCCCTCAAAGACGGCATCAAATGTCAGCTGAGTCGGGTCACACCATTCAGACTGGGGGTCGTCCGCCAGCTCGAGGGACACATCAAGGGTCACCCCGCACACCTTGCTCTGGTTCTTGCGATATTGGAGTAGGACACGCCAAGCCTAATCAGATAGTTCGGCTCCGGCGGCTCACCACCTGGGGATTTACAAAATATTGGAGTAGGACACGCCAAGCCTAATAGCAAAAATATGCGTTAATATGCATATGCGCATTACTGCATAGATCGTATCTGCTCACGAAAAGCGGGGTTATCGTGAGCAGACATGGCCGCAGTGTCACACCAGGCACCGACAGGTTCCGGATTCGGCGGCACAGCTAACGGGTAGCCGTCGTCCGTTGGCGGCCCTACTGGGCCCCGGAATCCTGAAGCTGGTCCAGGCCGCAAGGTAGCGGGTGTGTCGTCCTACTACGAGTCGCCGGTAGCGTCACCGCCCGACCTACGGATTTCAGGCTCCCCGGCGGTCAGACAGAGAACACCTCATGTGCCTTATCGAGAAAGCGCGCCCGGGACTTTTCGGCCTTGCTCCACTCGGCACCGCAGGAACTTCCGAAGCGGCGGTTGACCCCGTTGTCCAGCCATTCGCCAGTATCTTCCACGGCCGCCACCGCGGCTGAGTACCACTTATCAACCTGTATGGAGTAGGCGCGGAGGTGGTCGTGTAGGTCGCGCAGGCTTTCCCTCAGCTCGCGCGGTCCAGCGAACTCCGCGGCGCCCTCAAGTTCCCGGAGCGCGCTGTATGCCTCGATGTGAAGGCGCTGCGCCTCCTGTGCGTTGCGTTGTTCCCCCAGTGCTTCTCGCACCTCCCGCGCGACTTCGTAGAACCGAGCAACGCCCCGGATGTAGTCGAGATGAGCCTCGTATCGGCGATCCTGCACAGCATGGGCACGGGCAGCAGTGCTCTGCTGCCGCGCAGACCTCGCGTTGAACGCAGTTCCGCTGAATGACGCCAGGCCACCGACCAGCGCGCCCGCCACACCGATCAACCCTGTAAGTAGTTCTGCTCCCACCTGGCCAATGGAAGCAGACAGCTGCCACGACAACCATTGCGGCGTAGACGCTTCCGGGATGGAGCCTGGAATCCGTAGGTCGGGCGGTGACGCTACCGGCGACTCGTCGGACGACACACCCGCTACCTTGCGGCCGGGGCCAGCTTCAGGATTCCGGGGCCTACTGGGTGGGGTTATCAGCCTTGCCGGGCCATGGTCGGCCGCGCGGTTTCGGTGCTGGCCAATGCGGTTGCAGCCGTAGTGAAGTCAGGCATGCCACCACGAAGGCCTTCACCCCAATCAGACTTCCAGATCTACCGCGTGAACTGGAGTAGCGTCGGCAGACAGCCTGGAGCTGGGGAGTGATATGAGAGGCGAGGACATCCGAACGGCTCGGAAAGCCCGGGGTTGGTCGGTTCCCGTTCTTGTTGCTGCGCTGAACTCGGCCGCCGAGCGCGAGGGCTTCCGCTTGATGACTCCAGTCAGTCTGAAAGTTGCGGTGTCACGTTGGGAGAACGGCCACACCAAGCCGGATGCGCTTCACTCTCAACTGTTAGCCCGAGTGCTACACCTGCCGCATGCTGGCGATCCGCTTGAGGAGGGGCGCGAGTATCAGCGTGACGTTGTTTCGGCGATCACCGTGATGGGGGCACTGACCGAAAGTGACAGCAGTAACGACCCCGCCTTAGCCAGAGCAGGCACGATCAGCAGTTTGGGTGCGTCCCGAGTCGTAACGAGTTACTTATTTGCCCAATCTCCTGCGCTGGTGCTCCCAGGTGAGCCTGTCTTCGGGGTTGCAGCTGCTGAGAGGATCCGCAGCACGGTGTCGACCATGATGTCGATGGATTTCCAGAAAGGTGGTGGCCACACCCGCCGGGCGCTGCTCCAGTTCTTTCGAAACCAAGTTTTGCCCGAGTTGCACGCAGTGCATCCAGGGGTAGCCCGACGTGAAATCTTTTCCGCCGCTGCCGAAGTCGCGCAACTCTTGGGGTGGAGCGCCTATGACGTCGGTCGTCATCCGGTTGCAATCCGATATTTCGTCCAAGGGTTGAAGCTTGCCGAGGAGGCGGGCGACCACCTTATGGGCGCCAGGTTGTTGGCCAACCTGTCCCATCAAGCCAATTTCGTTGGCAACTACAACGATGCAGTGATGTACGCGCGAGCTGCCCAGTCGGCTCTGCGAGGGCATGGCACACCCAGCGTCGAAACCATGTGCGTGATGATGGAGGCGCGTGGCCTGGCCAGCCTGGCTGACCAGAAGGGCACCGCTACCGCGATCCACCGGGCTGAGCAGCTGCACGAGCGCCGCAACATCGACGAACCAGTGTGGATCGGCTACTACGACGGCGCTGAGCTCGCCGGTGACGCCAGCCACTGCTGGCGTGATCTGAAGATTGCACCCCGGACCCGGACATTTGTTGCTGCAGCTCTCACCGACAACACCCCACCCCGGACCCGAGCGTTCATCCAGATGGTCGCGGCCGACGGATCACTGTTCGCTGGGGACCTCGAGGAAGCCGGGACGCTTGCGGCAGCGGCTGTCGTCAACGGCGGCGACCTGCGATCAGCGCGCTACTTGCGGTACCTGGCTGACTTCTACCGCAGGCTGCCCAAGGGTGCTGCGCGCCATCCCGCGCTCGCGGAATTTGTCGACCTCATGCAAACGCACCATCCTGCGATCGTGGCGGTGCGGTGACATCGCTTGGTCAGGCGCCGCGCCACGGCTCGGACAGCACACCGGTGCGAATCGTGGTGATCCGTTTCTCGTACTCGCCGCGTAAGCGGGCTGAGTGATCGACGTTCTGAGCCAGCCAACTGATCATCTTGACCTGCTGAACCGCCTGAATGACAGGCCATCCCGACCACGCGGTGACGTCATAGCCGTAGCCGTCGACGAACGCTGCGTAGTCCTGCTCTGCGAGCATGCCCATCGACGTCTCAGCGGCTGTCTTGGCCAGATCCCATTCCGTTGGCCCGAACGCGAACGCTTCCAGATCGATCAGGATCGCCTGCCCGTCGTCGGCGATCATGATGTTCTTTACATGCGCGTCCCCATGTAGCGCGGCCGGCGGCAGCTCGAAGGTAAGCGAGTCGATCTCCTGCTCAAGTTCCCGCACGCGATGCCGCAGGAAATCGGCGTCCGCCGCCGGGATCGGAGCTGCCTCGAGACGAGCCGACACGTGACCAAAAGCCTGCACCGCAGGGAGTTCCAGGTCGGCCGGACGCTCAAGCTGGTGCAACCGCCGCAGCAGCTGACCGAGGACACCGGCCTCGGCGACGTCGGCCGGGCGGCCTGAGATGAGTCGCCAAAACGTGATCGGATGCCCATTGATCTCGATCGGCTGGTGGGCGGTGCCGTAGGTCTGCGCGGCCGGGAATCGTTGGGCGGAAAGCCAATTCGCGACCGCAACCTCTTTTTCGGCGTCGTCCCAGTGCTTCATGTTCCGGGCGATGCGGACGACCACCGGCGCCGATGTCAGCTGGTAGAGCATGTTTTCACCCAACCGCAGCATGACCGCATTAGCAGGATTCAGGCCCGCTGTTCGGCACGCTCGATCCAGCACCCCGTCGACTGTCTCGGGCAGGAAAGACGGAGCGGATGAGCGGGCCACGCAGTTCAGGTTAACCGGGGAACAGGTGCTCGCGTGGCTGCTAACCCTTGCTATCTCCCGACACGCCGGACGGCGCGACGACGGTGAAAACATGACTTCAAACCATTTCTTCCGCATCAGCCCAGACCTACAAGACGGCCCGCCGTTATTCGGACTCGCTGCCCGCGGTCCTTTCATCCATTCGGGCCTCAAGGCGAGCAACCCGGGCCTTCAGGTCTTCGATCTCATCCTCACGAGTAGGGGGGCTACTCGGAGGTTCGATCACGTAGGTCCCGCGGCCCTGCCTGGACTCGATCAGACCTTTTTCGCGCAGCATGCCCAGGGCGCTGTCGATGGTGTTCAACGACGCGTCGTGCTGTTCCTTGAGCTGTTCTTTCGTCGGTAGCAGGTCACCTGGTCGGAGTCGGCCTGCGGCGATCTCGGCCTCCCAGTGGGTGCTGATCTGCAGGTACTTGGGCGTCGTCGGCGGGTTCTTCACAGATCAAGATTAAGCCCTTCGGGGGTCACCTCAAGTCAACCGGTTGACTCGATTGACTTACCCGATTAACCATGATTTAATCGAGTCACTCGAATGTTCCAATGTTGGAGGAGATGATGAGACATCCAATTTTCGCGCTGATTGCGCTGCTCAGCGCGGCGTACATGCTGATCCGCTATCCGGAATTCGTGATCGGCGTTGTCGTTGCCGCCGCCGTGTTTGTGCTAATCGGGCATTGGTTCGTCCGTGCTCTGACCCCATTCGGTCGTCATCGGGGGATGCGGCGATGAGCAGCGATCTGGACCGCTACCAGTGGACGTTCGACACGGTCACGGGTGAGCCGATTGGGATTTTGGACACCTACTACAGCCCGCAGGGCGCGCAGGGCGTCTCGGTCGGTCACCAGCATTCGCAGGTTCCGGCGGTGTACCAGCCGCCGCAGCCGATTCAGGTGATCCAGCCTGTGCCGCAGGCGTATTCGCCGCAGACGTACTACCGACGTCCAGCGATTCGGGTGGGCTACCAGGGCGGCTCGCGGGTGGTCTTCTATATCGCCGCGGGGATCTTCGCCTCGGGGCTTTTCGCGGGATGTCTGTTGTTCGGCGGGCGGAGCACACCGCAGCCGGTGGTGCTGATGTGCACTCCGGCGTCGTCGTACCCGTTCGCGCCTGCTCCAGGTTCGGCGCCGGCCTCTTGCGCTCCAATGACGCAGGGGCAGATCAGCGCGGGGGTGTCGCGGTGACTATGCCGGACCCGACCGAACTGATCACTTTTCGCAGTGCTGGGGCACTGCTGGGGGTGACTCATCCGACCATTCGCCGCTGGATCACTGAGCAGCGCCTGAGCGAGTACCGGATCGCGGGCTCGCCGCGAGTCGATCGCCGCGAGGTGTTGGGGCTGATTTCCCTGGTCAGCGCGGCTCAGACGGTGACGCGGTGAGCGCGCGCCGCCCGCGCCCGGTTGCGCGGCAAGACCAGCCCGCCTCGGTACCGACCCCGATCACCCAGATTCCGCAGCTGGCACCGGCCGCGCGCCGGATCGGCCAGACGGATCGGGTGATTCGGGTGGATGCTCCGGTACCGCCGCAGGTTCGGACGCCGCGCCGACGAGTCGGTCAGTGGCTGATGTCGGGTGAAATGCTGCCGTCCCCGCAGGCCAGCGCGTTGGCGGACTACCGGCCGGGCAATGCCCTGGCCGAGGCGGTGGCCCGTGACGGTATCGAGCGGGACGGGGCCGAGCGATGAGCGAGGGCATCCCGACCTATCAATGGCGTACCGCGCCAAAGCATTTGCGGACGCGCCGCCAGTTGGCGGCCGAGGGGAAGCGCCCGAATGGGCAGGACATCGCGGGCAAGGTGCCGTTCCGCCGCCATGGCCGCGAGCAGGTGGCTCACCTGTTCGACATCAATCTTGCCGCCGAGAAGCGGCAGGCGAGCCCCGCACAGCTGGCCGCTTTGGAGAAGGCGACTCGTGAGCACCAGCTGCGTGCGGCGGAACGCCACGGCGTGGATCGCGCCGAGTTCGAGCAGGCCGGGGACCCGGGGCCCGAATGGGCCGATTCCACACAGCCAGTGCGTGAGCCGGTCTCAGGGCCCGAATTCGCGGGTTTGATCAACCGCAGCCATGACCGTGATGGACGCGATCAGGCCGGGGATCCGGGCCAGGCATGGACACAAACCAGCGCTCTCGCGAACTACCGGCCCGGCAATGCCCTGGCCGATGCGGTCGCGCGCAGCGCCGAGCGAAACGAGGTAGAGCGATGATCCAACTTTCCCCCAGAGACATGACGATGTTGACGATTCTGGCCGAAATGTACGGCGCGCCAATTGATTTGGTGGCACAGATGCTGGGTGTCACGCGTGACAGCACCTATCGGATTGTCCGTAAGTGGACCGCAGCAAACATGATCTCCGACAAGCGGGTGACTCCGGTTCCAGGATCGGCGTGGGTGTACCCGACCCGTACTGCCGCCGAAGCGCTGACCGGGCGATGGACGCGCGCCTGGGTGCCCACACCGAAGATGGCCGCGCACGTGCGGACCACGCTGGAGGTCCGGCTGGCCTTGGTCGGCTTGGACCTGGATCGGTGGATTTCGGAGCGGGCGCTGCGGTCCGAGCAGCCGCCGACGCGGCCCGGCACGCCACGGCCGCACATTCACGATGGCCGGTACGTCACCAGCTCCGGTGAGTTGTGGGCGGTCGAGGTCGAACTGTCTCCGAAAAACCTCACGGCGGCGAAGTCCGCGATGGCGCAGGCGGCGCAGGCTGCCCGTGCTGCGGATTGCGCCGGGGTCACCTACTACTGCCGAGGCGACGCGGTCAAGAACGTAATCCGTTCAGCGGCCGGTGCTTTGGACCTTTCGGATGGCCCGAAGGTTCGTCTCGCCGATGTCGACGAACTGCTGGCTTCTCCTTCCTCCGCTTCGCGACCCGGGCTCCGGGTGATCGAGGGCGGAGCCTCTGATCACGAAATCCCCCAGGTCACAGACCCTGATGAAGGAAAGGCGGTCTGATCATGACCTGCTCTCCGATGATCACCCCGGCCGATTGCGCGCCCTACGCGCCGACCCCGACCCCGACCGAGGTGCCGCGGATCGAGATCAAGCCGACGATGCCGCCGATCGGGCTCAAGCACGACCCGTTGGGTTGGCTGCCCGATTTCTCGGCGTGGAGCTGGGACGGGGTGGCCGATGGCTCCCTGCTGACCGCGGCTGTCGTCGTGGCAATCCTGGTGATGGTCTTGATGATTCTGGTTCCGACGACGCTGCTGGGGTGGAAGCCGACCCGCCTGCGGAACTGGTTGTTCGCCTCGGTGTTGATGATGCCGGGCGCTACCGCGCTGTGGGCGTGGGATGTGTTCGAACCGGTCCGCCAGGTCAGCGCCGCGGCCCAGGAGTTCACCGCGGGCCAGTATGTCGGTGGGCTGTTCGGTATGGCCGCGCTGTTGATACCGGCGGCGTGGCTGACCGCGACCATCGTCTACACCCGCAAGCGTGTGCAGCTGGCGACGGTGGGTTTGGCGTCTCCGGCTCGCACGGAGCGGGCGTTGTGGGCCCACGCTCAGCGTGAGCAGCGGGCCGCGACCCGGTTGTCGCGCCGTCGTCTGCCGTTCACGACGGGCGGACTGAATCCGGAGCTGGTGATCGGGCGCCTGGCGGTCGAGCACGACCAGGCACCGCCGCGGTCGCTGGTGCGGTCGCTGACCGGGCGCACCGAGACCCGTCTGATTCTGCCGTGGATCAACGTCGCCGAGCATCAGACCACCGTCGCGGGTTCGGGTTCGGGCAAGACGACGCTGATGCTGCGGGTGCTGATGTCGTGGTTCGTCACCACATGGACCCGGCATCGGCAGTGGTGGCGCAGTGACCGGCCCGGCCGGCCGCTGGTGATCGTCGTGGATTGCAACGGCGGACCGGAGTCCCGCAAGGTCGCGGCCCGGGCGCGGAAGTGGTTCCGTGCGTTGGGTGTTCGCGCCGACCGCATCGGCGTCTTCCCTGATGACGTGTCGCTGGGGCTGTGGAATGCCAGCGTCGATGACCTGCGCTCGATCCTGTCGGCGATGGTCTCGGGCGGGTCGACGCCGACGACGGACACCGAGAAGTACTTCCACGAGATCCGCGAGACGCTGATCCACCTGATCGTGGACGCTCCCGAGCGTGTCGAGCTGATCGATGGCGTGCCGACCCCGATCGGGCAGAACCCGCCCCGGTCCTGGATCGAGTTCCTGTCGCGGTTCAATCCGGACAAACTGGCGCGGTTGTGGGGTGGTCAGGTCGGGGTGACGCCGTGGACCGGCGTCATGGGTGTCGAAATGGAGATCGCCTCGACCCTCGATGGCAAGCAGCCGGTGATGAATTCGGCGCGGGCGGAGTTCGCGAACCTGTACCGGTCGCTGGGTGATGCGTTCGATGGCGAGAAGGCGCTGACCGATTTCGATGTCCTCTACATCGTCTTGGAGGGTGTGAAGACCCCCGACCGTGCTCGTGCCCAGTTCGGTGCGCTCGGCACGATGTTCGAGCAGCTGGCCGACAAGCAGCACGGCCGCACCTCGCTGATGGTGGTGGACGAATTCTCGGCGGTCTCCGATGGCAAGACCCGCGCGGTGAAGTGGGTTGAGCGGCTGCGTAAGGCCGGTATCGGTACGTGGTGGATCGCGCAGTCCTGGGAGGGGCTGGGCCATGACGACGACAACCGTTCGGCGCTGGTCGCTGCCTCCTCGGGTGGTTCGCTGCTGATGCGTTCGGCTGATCCGGAGACGCTGGCCAAGAAGTACGGCACCCGCCCGAAGTTCGAGCTGTCGCGGAAGTTGATCAGCGGCAACCGCGACGGCGACGAGGGCAACGTCCAGTCTTCGGATCAGTTCCTGATTCCGCCGAATCGGCTGCGCGCCATGAAGAAAGGCGACGTGGTGCAGGTCTCGGGCGGGCGAGCCCGCTGGGGCTTCATCTCGCCCCTGAACGACGACGAGTTGAAGCGTCTGCGCCCGCTGCCGGGCCTGGACCGCTTCACCGGCCCCGATACCGGCGACGCCGACGCTTTGGCGCCGGTGATCGACCTGTCCAAGCGCCGCACGGCGTAATCGGTTTTACAGCAAGGAGATTCAGATCATGGCTATGCAGAATCCGGTTGATCCGGAAGACCACGGCGAGGAGCTGGGTGGCCGTAGCGCCGAGCAGATCCTTGACGCGCTGACCGCGGACATGGAAGGCACCGCCGCGCAGCGCCTGGCGCAGCAGCTGGTGACACCGGTCGTTCCGGACGGCGGGACCCTCGGGCGCACTGTCGCACCGCACATCGACCGGATCACGAAAACCCGTGACTGGGTGCGGATCTGGGGTCCAGCAGTGGCGACCACGGCCGCCGCGACCACCACGGTTGCGGTGCTGCCGCTGACCGGCCCGCTCGCGCTGTACGTGCTGGCGCTGGCGGCGTTCGCGTGGTGGCACTGCGCCGGACGCCCCGGCCTCAGCGAGTCGGTGCGGATGGTCGCCTACGCCATCACCGACACCGGTTCCTGGATCCGCCGTCACGTCGAACAGCTGGCGCAGCGCCGCGCCGCGCTGGAGTCCCGCCGCACCGCCACCGCCACCGATAAGGAGAACTGATCATGTCCGATCACAGTGTCGAAGACGAGATGATCGCCGAGGCACGCAAGTTCAGTGCCGCGATGCGCACGGCGATGCAGCGCCACGCCCAGGCCGCGAACTGGCTGGAGCGCCGCCGGGCCCGCAAGGAGATCAAGCTCCTGGTCCGCCAGGAGCACCGCGAGCAGCAGCAGACCCGCACCAATCACCTGACGTGGACTACGCAGGCGGTGGATCGCTTCCGCGTCCACGCCGATGCCGTCGGCCAGCGGGCGAACGACCCGCAGGTGGATCACGAGCGCCGGGCCCGTGACGCCCGCTTGCTGGCCCAGCACCGCGACGACCTGGCCGCCCGGTTCGTCGGCAACAGCCATTTGACCCGCACCGAGCAGGGCATCGCGTTGGACGGTTTGGACGCGGCGACGGTGTTCCCGGAGTTCCCGACCGGGAACCTGTTCGCCCGCGCCCACAAGGTCAAAGGCATTGAGGCGCTGCACTACCGCGCTCGTGTCGCCCGCGAGACGGTCAACGTCAACCAGCGCGCCGAGCTGGAGCGTGAGGACTGGCAGAAGGGCCTGGACGCCGCGCGCCGCGCCAACATCGAGGGGGCGCTGCTGGCCCGCGTCGACGCCGCCCAGGTCCACCGCCGCCGCTACACCGCGCAAATGACGTGGACTGATCCGGACGGCGGTGTGCTCACCGAATCCCGTTCGTTCGCGACCGAACACACCGCCACCAGCTGGTTGCAGCGCACTATCAGCCACACGGCGTGGTCGGACGGCACCACCCTCCAGGTCCAGGCCACCGACACCCGCAACGGTGCGGTGCAATACAGCGACCGGGGCCGTCCCGAGACCGTGGCCGGCTGGTTGGCCGCCCGGGAGGCCGTGTTGCGTGAGCAGACGCTGACCGGGTGGGTGCACCGCGACCAGGTCACAGTGCAGGCCCGCGATGTCGGCCAGGAGTCGGAGCGTTTCAGCAGCACCGGCGAGGTGGCCGGGGAGATCGGCGATGGGCTGTTCCGCAGTGCCGTCACTTATCTGCCGGAGAACGCGAACCAGGTGGTGTATGAGACCGCCGCCCATCCCAGCGAAGCCGAATCGGCGAAGTGGACCCGCCAGCAGCTGGACACGATTCGACCCGCACCGGGAACCGCGATCGAAATCGCTGCCTACCAGGGCGACGACGAACGTGACTCCAATCCGGTGTTCCGGGCCGAAGGCGCCCGCGGCGTGCTCACCGAGGAGGTCGCCCAATGGCAGGCCGGTATCGAGGAACGCAACACCTCGACCTCCGCCGTTCCGCCGCAGCAACAGGCGCAGAGCCCAGCGGAGACCGACCGTGACCGGGAGTTCGCGTCGCTGAAGGACCGGCACCGGCTCTCGATCCAGTACAACAACCAGCTGGTCGACCGCAACGCCGAGCTGGTCAAGCAACTGACCCGGGTCACTGCCGAGCGCAACGAGGCGGTGCACAAGCTTGCCGAGCGCACGCCAGCTGAGCAGCGGTACGGCAGCCCGGAGCGGCAAGCCGCACAGGCTCGGGATGCCGCTCGCGGCACCCGCGAGCAGGAGCCGACCGGCGAACTTGCACACGAGATCGCCCGGGCCGATGAGGCGCGCACGGCGAAGCGTCAAGAGCAGGACCGCGAACGCGAGCAGGCATGGGCCGAGGCCGAGGAGTACTCCGCGGATCTCGCCCACATGCACAAAGCCAGAGAGGCCCGCGAGGAGTCGGCGGGCCGGTCCGCTCTCGCGGATCACCGGCCGGGCAATGCCTTGGCCGACGCGGTCGCGCGCAGCACCGAGCGCAACGGGGCCGAGCGATGAGCACCGAAACAGCCATGCCGGGCGTGCGACCGCCCGGCATGGATTGGCCCGACACCACAACAACCATGCGAGATCGAGAAGGAGCCGAACCGATGATCGACACTACCCGCGACGCCGCCACAGGCGAGGAGCTGCACGAGACCGAATCCGACACCGAGCAGCAGATGCGCGCGGACTTCATGCACGCATGGTCGTACTCGGTGCGGATGACGCCGGAGGACTACGACCCGGCCGATGAGGTCGGCTACGGCGAATATGCAGATCCGTGGATCAACGGTGACGACGCTTGGGCGAACGAGTGGCTGTTCCTGTCGGACGCGTCGCTGCGATGGCGCGACGACCCGGCCGCCGCCGAGACGATCATGCGGCATCGCGAGTCGGTGATGTCGCCGATCGAACGGCGCAGTGAGGAGCAGGCCCGCTACATCGCCGAGCACGGCATCGAACGCGACAAGCACGGTCTGCTGACCTCTCACTACGTCACCCGCGTCGAATCGGCCGCGGGCACACCCTCGCCGCTGGCCGACTATCGGCCCGGCAATGCTCTGGCCGCGACCCTGGCTAACACTGAGCGTGACGGAGTGGAGCGGTGAGCGCCCCGACCATCGACGCGACGATGCCCGCCTATGCAGGCACCGATCAGGCGATGTCGGTGCGTCCGGCGCCGATGCGGGAGTTCGAGCCGATCGGCTCCCAGGCACCCGCGCCGCGGGTGCAGACCAGTTCGGCGGCGGAGCCGGTAGCAGGCCTGGCCGCCGGCGAGTTGGCGCAGCGGTTGATCGCGGCGCATCAGCGCACCGCCGATCTGGAGGAGCAGCTGGCCGATGCGGTCGCAGCGCGCGATGCCGCCGAGCACCAAGTCGCCCAGCTGGACGACCGTAACCGGGAACTTGCCAGCGATCTGGACAACGCCCTGGATCAGCTGTCCGGGCATGCCTTGCACGCCGAGCAGGAACGACTGATCCGCACTCCGGCGTGGAGCCCGTGGGCCGCGTCAACCGACCGAGAGGGATACGACCGATGAACTCGACAGCCACTGTCCACCCGGTGTCCACGCCGTCTACCGCCCGATTCGATCTGGCCGAACTGACCGCGTTGGCGATGACGCTCGTCATCGGCGCCGGAGCGTTCGCGTGGTCGTTCGCGGCACTGACCGAACTGGCGATAATGGCCGGGATTACATCGCGTCTAGCGTGGGCCGGACCCATTTTCGTGGACGGCGCGATTGTCCAGTCCGCCGTCGCCCTGGTCTCGCTGCAACGCCGCGCCCACCAGAACATCCTGATTCCACCCGCGACGCGCTGGTTTTTCTGGGGTGAGTTGTTCGCCGCCGAGCTGATCAGCGTCATCGGAAATGGCCTGCACGCTGCGGAATCCGGGCAACGAATCCTGCCCGCGACGATCGCGGCATGTGTCGCCGGTGCCGCACCGCTGTTCGGCCTGGCCGCCACGCACGGGCTGACCGCGCTGATCGAGGTTCCCCGGACTCCGGCACCGGCCCCGGAGCCGGAGTTGACACCGGTTTACGCGGACTCCACACGGCTGGACACCGGGTGGACAGGACTCGACAGCGACCGGACAACGCTGGACAGCGAGCTGACAACCGCCGTCGAACCGGTAGACACCGACCCACTGGCCGAGCGTGACGCGGAGATCCGCCGCCGCCGCGCGGCAGGTGAATCGACGCGCCGCATCGGTGCCGCGGTCGGGTTGTCGCATTCCCGTGTCGCCCAGATCCTGTCTGTCGCAGCCGATGTCGACATCGCCGAGACCGGCGAGGCGGAGGTGCTGAGTTTGGTTCGCTGACCGATCGCCGAGGGCAGGCGGTCTGCCTGCCCTCTTCTCTCCCGCAGCACTTCATCACTCATTGGAGGACATCATCATGACGAGCACATTGACCGACCTGGACCAGATCAACGCCGAGCTGATGGGCCAGGGCGCCCGGAATCCGTTCGGGCGTGATGTCGAGATCGGCGCGATGGTCGGTGGCGAAATCGTCGCGGTCGTGCGCCGGCATCGCCACAACAGCAAGGGTCAGCCGCTGTACTGGGTCAACCGCAAGCCGATGGTCGCCGCGGCCGGGGATCCGGTCATCGACTCCGCCCTCATCCTCGAAACCGAGGAGCGCCTGGACGCCGCTGACGACGGTCTGCGGTTGATCACGTTGGATCGCGACGTGCAGCGCGCTATTGCCGCGGGCGTGCGCCGCTCCCGCGCGGGTGGTGTCGCGATCGGCGGTCGCCTGGATGGGCTGCTGTATGTCGGCCCCGCCGAGGGCGGTGGTTACGGCCGCAACTACGACCTGAGCGCCTACATTCCGCCCGCCGACTAGATCCGCCACACCCCGGAAGCCCCGGCCGAGAAATCGGCCGGGGCTTCTTCGTGTCTTCAGCCTCTCGGCTGGGCCTTCTTTACCCGACTGTTCCCCCGGCCCCTTCCTCCGCAGGCCAACCGAGCCCGGAGCGGCGGTCGCTCAAGGGTGGCCGCAAGGCCATCGGCGTAGCCGACGCGACGCAGGAGCGCCCTTGAACGACTGGCGAACCGGGCTCAAAATCACCGGCCGAGGAAGGGCCGACCGCGTGGTGTCGACAGTCGATCTTGGTGGCTGCGGCGCCCGGATAGCACGACAAAACCCCAGCAAAAACATAGCCGATAGGTGGCGTACGCGTCGGCTACCTATCGGCACTCTCAACCACCACCCCACCCATCCCCTGAGCTGCGGTTACGGGCGGGATTTCTGCTCTCTTCCACCCCCACCCCCGTCCGACATCTCATCACCCACTTCGTGGTCAACGAGATGTCGGACGGGGGTGGGGGTGGAAGAAATCAGAAATCAAAAATCAAATAAGGGGGATGGGTGGGGTGGTGGTTGAGAGAAAAAGAAAAAGACTTGGGTTGCGTTGGGTGGGTATCGGTGGGTTTGTTGGTTGGTTGCGTAAGGGACGAGTCGGCGCGCTGCGCTGCCTCCGTGGTGGTCTGGTCAGGTATGTATGTGGCGGTCTACTGCACGCGGCTGTGCGTGCTGGCCTGTTGGCGTAGCGCGTGTGACGGCGGGTGCGTGGGCGCTGACTCGTGCAGCTGCACGGGTTGGTGCAGCGCGCTGTCGATCAGGGAGCGGGTACCGCGACCTGGCGGTCGCGCGGGCCTGCGCGCGGGCGTGCTGTGTGTCCCTCTCGGTGTGGCCTGAACAAGGGCTATCACTACGGCACCAGGCATCAAGGGCGCTCCTGCGTCGCGTCGGCTACGCCGATGGCTGCGCCACCCTTGACGCCCGCCGCCGTGGTGATCGAGGCGCCCTCAGGCCACACCGAGAGGGACACACAGCACACAGACCAGCCAGCGCTACAGCTCGAGATCGCGGCCGGAGGCCGCGGGAAAGCGTCCGCTCGCCGCGGGGGCAGGCCGCCCAAAAGGGTCGGGGTGCGCAGGCGAGGGGTGTGTTGGTCTACCGCGGCTCCAAGCAGGCGGACGGGTTGTCGAGTCAGTAGGGTAGCGACCCCGGCAGCAACTTTGCAGCGTCGGAAACAGCTACCGGTCGGCAGTCGGTCAGCGAGAGATCCCGCGTTCAGGTCTCCGGGCGGGCCGGGGCGGCATCTGCATCTCGACGCTGGGTGAGGCAGCACCGATGGCCTGGCGCCAGGCTGCATACCGCCGGCGCTCTTCCGGAGTAGAGCGGCCCGCAGCCAGCGCACGAGCGACCGCACGGGCGTCATCGATCCGGGCGCGGTGCAGCGCGGCATTCACCGCGGTCATCGTCTCGTTGCGCAGCTTGATCAGCTCCAGCCGGTGTTCCGGATCAAGATCGGCGTACTCGACATCGTGGTTGAGTCGCCGGACCTGCCGCTCGACGGCATCGACCTCGGCGAGGTTTGGCGTGTTGTCTCGCAGCAGATCCAGGATCGCCTGGTACCTGTCCTCGAAGCTCTGCACGATCTGATCCCCCGTCTCCTGGCTGAACTGGCCGGACTCTTCGAGGGTATGAAACCCGATCGTTTAGCCGGTCGTCGGCATGGTTCCGTCCGGTCCCGGCCGTGGTACGCCCGCGGCGTCGAGGTAGTTCGTGATCGCCGTGTCCACGGTGTCGGTGAGCACCGCGCCCTGGTCGACGAGCCAAGCCAGCCGGGCGGCCGTCTCTGCTCTCACTTGGGTGGAGAACGGTCGCTTGTCGACGCCACGTTTCCGCATCGGGATGGTGATGTTCGGGGCCGCCGGCGCGGCTGTCGGCCCGGGCTCGTTGACGACCGCGACGGCCCGCTGCTCGGCTGCTGCTGCGTCCGCCGCTTCACGCTCGGCGCGGACGCGGGCTGCTTCGGCCCGCCGTTCCTCGCGTGAGAGCGGGCGAGTGCTCTCTAGGTCGCCCAAGCCCGGCTTCGCTGCTGCGTTCATGAGGAGATCCTTTCTGCGATGCGGCGGGCGATCGTCTGATAGTCCTCGGCGGCGGTGGAGCCGGGCGCCCACTCGGCGATCGTGCGCTGGGCCTTCTTGGCTTCGGGGACTTTGACCGTGTGGCGGACTTCGCCGAAGTAGGCCCTGGTGCCGCCGTCGTCGTCCCAGCTCCCCCAGTCGCGGCGCAGCGTTGTGCGGATGTCACGCGAGACCTGGGTCCGGCCGTCGTATCCGGCGATCAGCAAGTAGCGAATGTCCACGTCCGGGTTCAGTTCGTCCTGAACGTCGAGCACGGTCTCGGCGAGGCGGCGCAGGCCCTTGATTTCGTCGGGGCCGGGCAGGAGTGGGGTGAGCACGTCGTCGGCGGCGGCGAGCGCGGCCGTGGTGATTTCTCCGAGCGAGGGTGGGCAGTCGATCAGGACCACGTTGTAGCCGGTGATGTCATCGAGCTGCCGCGCCAGGCGTAGCTGGCCGCCTGGACCCATCCCCGTCCGTTCGAGATCGCGCAGCGCGAGGTGTCCGGGTGCGACGTCCACGCCAGGTACCCGCGAGGGCTTGATGATCTGGGTCAGTGGCACCCGTTCGGAGCGGTTGAGGTGCAGCACTTCCCACATGGTCGCGTCGTCGGCTCCGACCGTCACGCCGAGCCCGTCTGTGCTGTCGGCTTGCTGGTCGAGGTCGACGACCAGCACCTTGAGCCCGAGGTTGGCGAGCGAGGCGGACAGGTTGATCGTGGTGGTGGTTTTGCCGGTGCCGCCTTTCTGCAGGGCGATGGCGATCACGCGGGGCGACTCGCTCATTCGCCGTCTCCTGCCAGGTACAGGTGACTGAGCTGCCCGGAGGCCTCGCCGAGCTGCCTGCCCAGCAGGCCCACGGTCCGCTCGGCGTCTTCCAGCGCGACAGCAGCGGTCGATGCAGCAGCGGTCGCGGTAGAGGCTCCGGCGACGAGCTGGACGCCGTTCGGGTCTTCGTCGTGGGCCAGATCGTCACGGACCGCGAGACGGTTGCAGCCGTCGGCGATCTGGTTGAGCACCTGGCCCGCGGTGTGGGAGGCGCGTGAGAGGGAGCCTGCAACGCCGTGCAACGCGGCGATGTCATCGCCATCGCCATCGCCATCGCCCACAGCTGAGCGGGTGGCGTGAGCGAGATAGCGGGTCAGCTCCTCGATGGCGACGGCCGCCGAGGTGACGCTGTCGACGGTGTGTGGACCGGTCGTCGGCCACAGGCCACGTACAAAGTCGGTCGGGTCGGTGAGGTGGTCAGCGGGGAGAGTCATACCACCAGTCTACCTACATGCATGTGAAATGTATGTAGAAATGTAGCCAATTTGCATGTATCAAACATGTGTCGTACATGTGCGCTGTGATCTGCGGCGATTGGCCGCGCCAGTGACCTCCAGGAGCAGACCGGGTCTAGCCGCGATGACAGCGCGGATCGAGGCCGGCGAAAGTGTCCCCGAGAAGTTCTGGGTGTCGGTAAAAAACCGCCCCACGAACACCGTTAAAGTGTCCAGTTTCCTGAACACTCTGATTGGGGGGCCGGTCGTGGACATGGTGGCGTGGAGGCGGAAACGTCGGGTGTTGGCTCAGGTGACTCGGGCGGCGTGGCGGCTGGAGCAGGCCGAACGGGAACGGGTTTGGGCGTTGGCGGCGGCGAAGACGCAGGGCGCGTCGATCAGGGAGATCGCCAAAGCGGCGGGGCTGTCGTCCTCGCGGGTCCACCAGCTCGTCGCCGATTCCGATGTGGATGCGCTCGATGCCGCGCTGGGTGTCCTGCGGGCAGCGGGCTGGCCCGCGCCAGAGGATCCCGACGTCGATGATGGCGATCTGGCGGGCCGAGTCGATATCGCCGGGCGTCTGGATGACGAGGTGGAGTGGATCCGCCAATGCGCCGACTGGCTCGACCACCTGGACCGCGAGCCGTACCCAAAGATGGTGAACCTGCGTCCGGAGTCGGACTGGCCCCGGCGGTTCCACGTCGCCGTGGACCTTCCCCGCGTCGTGTCCATCCTGCGGCGCATCGCCTACGACGTTCACGAACTGGCCCGATCCCGCCGCGTC
Source organism: Nocardia sp. Tas62D01 (assembly GCF_055232035.1). Lineage (NCBI taxonomy): Bacteria > Bacillati > Actinomycetota > Actinomycetes > Mycobacteriales > Nocardiaceae > Nocardia > Nocardia sp. Tas62D01. Next base: position 17,822 of record NZ_JBUYUZ010000002.1, on the reverse strand, counting down.
GCCGACCTCGACCGGGCGGCGGTCGCCGTGGATCCGCGCGCGGAGCGGCGCCGACGGGTGGCCGAGCCCGCCCTGGAATTCATCGCGTTCTGCCGCCGCCGCGGGATTCCGCACCAGTCCACCCCACAGCTCGAGCGGGCCTACGACGCCTGGAACACCGAACGATACGAGCGAGGCGAGACCGACCAAGGCTCGTGGGAGTCGTGCAACCCCGTTCGTGAAGCCCGGAACCGTCCAGGAAATTGGACACTTTAACGGTGTTCGTGAGGCGGTTCTTACCGACATCCCTACTGACGGCAGCGTAGCAGTACGGCACATGTGCGATTACATGTGTCGTACATGCATGCGTCGAGCAGGGGGAATTCTGTCAGCTGTCGTTTTGCTCGGCGGCCCAGGCGAGCAGTACCGAGGCAGGCCAGTAGTTCCGGCCGAGGTACTGCGACGGCTTGGGGAACGGGTGCGACTTCGGCTTGTCACGCGCGAGGTAGGACGTGATCGTCTTGGCGTGCAGCCCGGTGATGACGGTCGCCCCGGCGATGTCGGCCCACACGTCGCCGTCCGGCAGCGCGGGCAGCCCGAACAGGCTGCCGCCGGTGAGGGGCTTTCCTGCCGACCAAGCGGCGCGCAGCTCTGCGACGCGGTCGGCGGCGGACACGGTCTCGGGTGCGCGGTCGGTGGTCACGGTCTGGACGGTAGCAGTTGCAGGACTGCCGAGCGCGGCGCGCTGCCGGACCGGGCTCGGACCGGCTGGGGTGGCTCGGTAGGAGGCCATGGCCGGGCGGACCTCCGCAGGTGGGCGACCGAGGTCGAGGGCCCACCAGATCAGCCGAGTCGTCTCGGCGTAGGTGCGGGTCCGGCGGTCGGCGCGCAGCTGCTCGCGCATGTGCGCGGGCAGGCTCGCGGCGTAGGTGGCGAGTCGGCAGCGGGTCACCCGGGCGACGGCCTGGCCGGTGCCACGGGCCAGGCCCTGGCCGATCCACAGTGAGCCCTTGTCGGCTTTGTACATCTTGCCGCGCCAGCCGGGCCGGAGCATGAGCACGAGGTCGTCGAGCGACCCGCCGGCGTGCGAGTCCCACAGGCTCTCATCCCGGCCCGCGAGGGCATCGGCGATGATCCAGCCGCCCACGGCGGCCAGCGCCAGGCGCTCGTCCTCGGTCAGCGTCGCTGTGTTCACGGTGGCTCCCCGGATTATTGGCAGTTCTAGGGGTTCCGGTAGTAATCGCGCGAAAAACAACGAAGTTGGCTGGACCAGCAGCGATGGCGACTTGTTGATGCTCCAGGCTCAGTCCAATGGGTCGCGAGAAGCCAGCATCCGATGCGAGTCCGCAACAGGTGTGTCCGCAGACCTTCGTTCGCGAGACACTGTCAGCCCCAACGTGTTTCCACAGTTCGAGCCTGTAACGCATGCCGTGTACGCGGCAAATTCGACCCTTCGGGGGTTAGCGATACACCGTCGCTGACCGGCGACAACGCCTATATCCGTTGTTTTTTCGGCGATTACTACCGGGACCCCTACCAACCCCCGTTCAGTCGCCACCAGGCCAGCGAACGCACGTAATCCAGGACCTCAGCGATAACGGGTCGTGATGCCGCGCGGATGGTCTGTGCTGCCGCTGCGGTATCGGCGGGCGAGAAGATACCCTCGCCAGATCCGAACAACGATCAGTCCGAACAAGACGCATTGCATCGCGTAGAGACAACCAAGGACAATCGACCAATCAGTCGCCGCTACCAACCAGACGGAACCTGCGATGACGCCTATCCAAAGCACGGTGACTACGCAACCCGTCACCAGCAGGATCTTGGGATTGTTCCGGAATGCCATATCGGCAGCATTCCAGCGCTGCCGCGTACGTCGCGCGCCCCTGACAATCTTTCACCCCTACCCACCCAAGCAAACGCCACCGAGCAGTTGAGCTATCGGCAATCGCCGCCTATCTGGGGTACAGTCCAACACCACTGACAGCCCATCGCCGCTCGACTTTCAGCCGCTGGCGCCGGATCGGGCGGATCTGCTCCTCGACCCCCTTCTACCGCGACGCGGCTGGGCCGTCGGCAATAGCGCACCGACGGCCCAGCCGAACTACAGCGGTCAGATATAGGTGTAGGCGACCGCGTTGCTGGTGCCACCTGGTGTGGTCGCGGTGACCAGCACGGTTCCGGTTCCTGCCGGGGTGACCGCGGTGATCTGTGTTGCGGAGTCCACGGTGAACGACGCTGCCGGTGTGGCACCGAAATTGACTGCTGTCGCACCCGACAGCCCCGTCCCGGTGAGCACGACCGTTGTCCCGCCGGTCACCGGACCGACGTTCGGCACCACCGTGATCAAAGTCGGCACTGCGACATAGGTGTAGGCGACACCATTACTCGTCCCGCCCACAGTGGTGACAGCCACCGACACGGTCCCGACCCCCGCCGGGGCGAACGCAGTGATCTGGGTCGACGAGTCCACGGTGAACGACACCGCCGGTGTGGCACCGAAAGTGACCACACTCGCACCCGACAGCCCCGTCCCGGTGAGCACGACCGTTGTCCCGCCGGTCACCGGCCCGGAATTGGGAGCGATGCCGGTCAGCGCGGGCGCCGCCACATAGGTGTAGGCGACCGCGTTGCTGGTGCCACCTGGTGTGGTCGCGGTGACCAGCACGGTTCCGGTTCCTGCCGGGGTGACCGCGGTGATCTGCGTTGCCGAGTTGACCGTGAACGACGCTGCCGGTGTGGCACCGAAATTGACTGCTGTCGCACCCGACAGCCCCGTCCCGGTGAGCACGACCGTTGTCCCGCCGGTCACCGGACCGACGTTCGGCACCACCGTGATCAAAGTCGGCACCGCGACATAGGTGTAGGCGACACCATTACTCGTCCCGCCCACAGTGGTGACAGCCACCGACACGGTCCCGACCCCCGCCGGGGCGAACGCAGTGATCTGGGTCGACGAGTCCACGGTGAACGACACCGCCGGTGTGGCACCGAAAGTGACCACACTCGCACCCGACAGCCCCGTCCCGGTGAGCACGACCGTTGTCCCGCCGGTCACCGGCCCGGAATTGGGAGCGATGCCGGTCAGGGTGGGAACCGCCACATAGGTGTAGGCGACCGCGTTGCTGGTGCCACCTGGTGTGGTCGCGGTGACCAGCACGGTTCCGGTTCCTGCCGGGGTGACCGCGGTGATCTGCGTTGCCGAGTTGACCGTGAACGACGCTGCCGGTGTGGCACCGAAATTGACTGCTGTCGCACCCGACAGCCCCGTCCCGGTGAGCACGACCGTTGTCCCGCCGGTCACCGGACCGACGTTCGGCACCACCGTGATCAAAGTCGGCACTGCGACATAGGTGTAGGCGACACCATTACTCGTCCCGCCCACAGTGGTGACAGCCACCGACACGGTCCCGACCCCCGCCGGGGCGAACGCAGTGATCTGGGTCGACGAGTCCACGGTGAACGACACCGCCGGTGTGGCACCGAAAGTGACCACACTCGCACCCGACAGCCCCGTCCCGGTGAGCACGACCGTTGTCCCGCCGGTCACCGGCCCGGAATTGGGAGCGATGCCGGTCAGGGTGGGAACCGCCACATAGGTGTAGGCGACCGCGTTGCTGGTGCCACCTGGTGTGGTCGCGGTGACCAGCACGGTTCCGGTTCCTGCCGGGGTGACCGCGGTGATCTGCGTTGCCGAGTCCACGGTGAACGACGCTGCCGGTGTGGCACCGAAATTGACTGCTGTCGCACCCGACAGCCCCGTCCCGGTGAGCACGACCGTTGTCCCGCCGGTCACCGGACCGACGTTCGGCACCACCGTGATCAAAGTCGGCACTGCGACATAGGTGTAGGCGACACCATTACTCGTCCCGCCCACAGTGGTGACAGCCACCGACACGGTCCCGACCCCCGCCGGGGCGAACGCAGTGATCTGGGTCGACGAGTCCACGGTGAACGACACCGCCGGTGTGGCACCGAAAGTGACCACACTCGCACCCGACAGCCCCGTCCCGGTGAGCACGACCGTTGTCCCGCCGGTCACCGGCCCGGAATTGGGAGCGATGCCGGTCAGCGCGGGCGCCGCCACATAGGTGTAGGCGACCGCGTTGCTGGTGCCACCTGGTGTGGTCGCGGTGACCAGCACGGTTCCGGTTCCTGCCGGGGTGACCGCGGTGATCTGTGTTGCGGAGTCCACGGTGAACGACGCTGCCGGTGTGGCACCGAAATTGACTGCTGTCGCACCCGACAGCCCCGTCCCGGTGAGCACGACCGTTGTCCCGCCGGTCACCGGACCGACGTTCGGCACCACCGTGATCAAAGTCGGCACTGCGACATAGGTGTAGGCGACACCATTACTCGTCCCACCCACAGTGGTGACAGCCACCGACACGGTCCCGGCCGACCCGGCAGGCGTCACCGCCGTGATCTGGGTCGCGGAGTCCACGGCGAACGACGCCGCCGGTGTGCCACCGAAACTCACCCCTGTCGCACCCGACAGGTTCGTCCCGGTGAGGGTGACGGTCGTCCCGCCGGCCACCAACCCGGAAGTCGGACTGATCGCGGTCAGGGTGGGAACCGCGGCATAGGTGAAGGAGACACCGTCAACAGTTCCACCTCCGGTGGTGACGGTGACCAGCACCGTCCCGGCCGAATGGGCTGGGGTGACGGCGGTGATCTGCGTCGACGAGTTGACCGTGAACGACGCCGCCGGTGTGGCACCGAAATTGACTGCTGTCGCACCCGACAGGTTCGTACCCGTGAGCACGACCGTCGTACCACCGGACACCGGCCCGGAATTGGGAGCGATGCCGGTCAGCGCGGGCGCCGCCACATAGGTGTAGGCGACACCATTACTCGTCCCACCCACAGTGGTGACAGCCACCGACACGGTCCCGGCCGACCCGGCAGGCGTCACCGCCGTGATCTGGGTCGCGGAGTCCACGGCGAACGACGCCGCCGGTGTGCCACCGAAACTCACCCCTGTCGCACCCGACAGGTTCGTCCCGGTGAGGGTGACGGTCGTCCCGCCGGCCACCAACCCGGAAGTCGGACTGATCGCGGTCAGGGTGGGAACCGCGGCATAGGTGAAGGAGACACCGTCAACAGTTCCACCTCCGGTGGTGACGGTGACCAGCACCGTCCCGGCCGAATGGGCTGGGGTGACGGCGGTGATCTGCGTCGACGAGTTGACCGTGAACGACGCCGCCGGTGTGGCACCGAAATTGACTGCTGTCGCACCCGACAGGTTCGTACCCGTGAGCACGACCGTCGTACCACCGGACACCGGCCCGGAATTGGGAGCGATGCCGGTCAGCGCGGGCGCCGCCACATAGGTGTAGGCGACACCATTACTCGTCCCACCCACAGTGGTGACAGCCACCGACACGGTCCCGGCCGACCCAGCAGGCGTCACCGCCGTGATCTGGGTCGCGGAGTCCACGGCGAACGACGCCGCCGGTGTGCCACCGAAACTCACCCCTGTCGCACCCGACAGGTTCGTCCCGGTGAGGGTGACGGTCGTCCCGCCGGTCACCGGCCCGGAATTGGGAGCGATGCCGGTCAGGGTGGGAACCGCCACATAGGTGTAGGCGACCGCGTTGCTGGTGCCACCTGGTGTGGTCGCGGTGACCAGCACGGTTCCGGTTCCTGCCGGGGTGGCGGCGGTGATCTGCGTCGACGAGTTGACGGTGAACGAAGTCGCCGGTGTGCCACCGAAACTCACCGCGGTGGCACCCGTCAGTCCCGTTCCGGTGAGCACGACTGTCGTCCCACCGGCCACCGGACCGGCGTTGGGCACCACCGTGGTCAGCGTCGGCACCGCCGCATAGGTGTAGGAGACCCCGTTGCTGGTTCCACCCACGGTGGTGACGGTGACCAGTATCGTTCCGGCCGCACCGGCTGGGGCGACGGCGGTGATCTGCGTCGACGAGTTGACGGTGAACGAGGTTGCCGGTGTCCCACCGAAACTGACCGCGGTCGCACCGGTCAGGGCTGTGCCGGTCAGCACGACCGTGGTCCCACCTGCCACCGGACCGGCGTTCGGGGCGATTGTGGTGAGGGTGGGCACCGCGACGTAGGTGTAGGAGACCCCGGTGCTGGTTCCACCCACGGTGGTGACCGTGACCAGTACAGTCCCGGCCGCACCGGCGGGAGCGACGGCGGTGATCTGCGTGGCGGAGTTCACGACGAACGAAGTCGCCGGGGTGGCACCGAAATTCACTGCGGTGGCTCCGGTCAGTCCCGTTCCGGTGAGCACGACGGTGGTCCCACCGGTCACCGAACCGACATTCGGCACGACCGTAGCCAGGGTGGGGACTGCGACGTAGGTGTAGGAGACGCCGTTGCTGGTTCCGCTGGCTGTGGTGACCGTAACTGACACCGTCCCGACTGAATGGGCAGGCGTCACCGCCGTGATCTGCGTCGACGAGTTGACGGTGAACGAAGTCGCCGGTGTGCCACCGAAGCTCACTGCGGTCGCACCGGTCAGGTTCGTCCCGGTGAGCACGACCGTGGTCCCACCGGCCGCCGACCCCGAGGCCGGACTGATGCTGGTCAAGGTAGGAACCGCAGCATAGGTGTAGGGCAGCGGGTTGCTCGTGCCGTCCAGCAGTGCCTGTACGGTGACGTTCACCGTGCCGGTTCCAGGCGGGGCGATGGCGGTGATCTGGGTATTGGAGTCGATGGTGAATGTGGTTGCCGTCGTGCCGAACCGGACAGTCAAGGGACCGACACCGCTGAATCCGGAGCCGGTGATGATTACAGAGTTGAAACCCGCTGCAGGGCCGGACGAGGGTGTCAGCGAGGTGATTGCAGGTGCCATTTCTTGCCTCTAATCAGTGATCAGCGAAAAGGGTTGTCCCGCAGCAGCACAGGCCTGGGTCGTGACACCGCTTATACCCAGTAACCCTCCAGCGGAGGCACTTTGGCAATGCATTCCCGGTCCGTTTTCGTCCGGTTTGTATCCGTTTTCGGGTTCGGCCGGTCGCCCGTTCGGTGGGTGCAGTACACGGCGCCGGTGTTTGCGCGGGTGCATCCCGACGAGGACGGGTGGGGTACCGACCTTTCCAAGGTGATCGGGGTCCCGGTAGCAATGGCGGAAATCCAACGAAGTTGCCTGTCGCCATGGATAGGGGCCTGTTATCCCCTGGCGACACCAGAACCGACCAGCGGCAACACCTCTCGCGCAGCGCGCGAGTCGACCCTGCTATCTGTGCCAGCCCCAGAGCGCTGAACAGGGGATACGTCCATTTCCGTTGTTTTTTGCGCGAAAACTACCGGTACCCCTAAACCGATCGGTTTACCGACACCACGCAGATGAGGCCGAAACCCCGGTCGATCTCGTCGGACGAGTGTCTAAAAAACATGTCGAAAACCCTTGCTGTCCAACCCGACTCTCTTGGGTCCCCTGGACTTCGCCACGCACTCACCAACATTCTCTGGACCTCGCCAACATTCTCTGGACACGACACCTGATTCGACGCTCATGGGTTCCCGGCCGGTTGCTGGCGGTCATGCGGTTGTCCCATGGATGTCCCCTCGCCGCAGCCTCGTTGACCTGCGGCGAGCGCGCGAGAATGGGAAGCATGCTCCGCGCGGAGGGACGGCTGGGGGGAGGTTGGCGATGTTCAATGAGACGCACGCCGTTCGCCGATGCGGAGAATTTTCCTTGCGGATAGTCATCGTCGCGCCGATCCGGCTGTACCGCGAGGGGGTGGCGTCGGTGCTGTCCGCGCTCGGCGGCATCGAGGAGGTCGCCACGTGCGAGCAGGTCGTCGACGGACTCCGTCTCGCTCATCGAGTCGTTCCGCATATCCTCCTGTTGGACATGTCCGCGGTGAGCAGTTCGGCGGCCGCACGCCTATTCTCCAGAGAATTACCAGAGATCAAGATAGTCGCTCTCGCGCTCCCCGAAACCGAGCAGAGTGTCGTCGCCTGTGCGGAATCAGGGGTGATCGGATACGTCCCGCGCGAAGGATCCATCGAGGATCTCATTGCGGTGGTATGGCATGTGGCACAGGGAGAAACGCTGTGCTCACCGGTTATCGCGGCCGGGCTGATGCGTCGAGTCGCCACTCTCGCCAACGACCATCGCCTCCACCGCCCGCGGCTGACCGCGCGCGAGTTGGAGGTCGCCGATCACATCGCGCTCGGACTGAGTAACCGTGCGATCGCCACACGCTTGGGAATCGAGTTGTGCACCGTAAAGAATCATGTGCACCACATCCTGGCAAAACTCGGCGCGGCCCAGCGCGCAGACGTACGAAGCCCCTCGGCAGCTGAATCCGATCTCTCCCGGACCACCCGGCCCGCACCGATTTGACCGATCGGTCCGGATCTGGGTTCACCCGAAAACGGATCCGGGGATTCATTGCCCGGGTACCGGTGCAGGGGCGTTACTGGGGGTGGCAACCGAATACGCCGGAAAGGGGCCGCGACCGGGTGTAGTACCTTTTCCAGATCGTCGGCGAACAGGTCGATAGCGTGTCGCGCATGACAAGCACAGACCGCGTGGCTCGATAGCAGGCGATGGTGGACGAGTTGACCCAGCTGATCCGAACGGCCGGAACGTCGACGTTCGAGGCCCGCGAGCACGATGTCCTCAACCGGGTGCACCAGGAGTATTTCGCCGCGGTGGCGGATCTATCGTGATCGGGAAGCTGAGTGCCACGTGTTCGGAAAGCGATCGTCTGGCGAACGCGAACACGGGGCTTGAGCAGCAACCGACCGGCCAACGGCGATAGCGAGGCGGGTTGAGCGGAGTTACCGCCGTCGAGCGTTCGGATGCGGTTGAGGCTGGGTGGGGTGGAGTTGTCCTGTCTTATCGAAATTGAGGCACCTCACTGGCGTTGACCTGTGGTGCCTCAACATATCGAGACGGCGAATGGCGGGTTCGTCTCATTGAACATGAGGCAAATCGTCGGATTGGCGTGGTCCTGTTGTCCCGTGACAGCGAATCTTCCGAGCCGACAGATCCATGGCGATGGTGCCGAATACCGAACACTTGTATACGGGCCCTTACCAGTAGCAGCATCACAGCATCACGTTCGAACCCATTGCCGCCCAGCAGCATCCAGAAACCTCGTTTGCTTAGCGCCGGATTTCGCTCACTTGGCCCTCGACCCCCATCAACCGCGTTATCCGGATCTATGTGACGAATCGCCGCTGCTTTCGACGCGCTCGGCCGGCAGATAAGACAACACCTATTGTTGGAGCCTGCAAATGCGGGTGGCGAGACGTCGGCCCGGGACGACAGACGCCTTCAGTACCCAGTTCGACCACCCGGACGAGAGACCAACGCAAGTAGTGCACGACTTCGATTCGAAGGAGGACACCCGTGCGATTCGTCAAAACATGTGCTATCGGTCTGGCACTCGCCTGTTCAACCATCCTTGGAGCCGGTGCGGCATACGCCGACCAAACCATCACCGTCACCGCAAAACTGCTGGATTGCTCCGTCCAAACCGGGGTGGTCTTGGATGCGCTGGCGACTGTCCGTGCTGGCGCCACCATCACTGTCTCCGACCAGGTGTACGCCAAACTCAAGGCTGCTGCCTGTCTCCTCTGAGCCCAGTTAGCCAGGAGGTCGTCTTGCCCGTCGCAGGCGACGGGCAAGACGACTTTCGTATCACCACTGACTTTCGTTACCGATATTCGATGATGGGGATGTAGGGCGTCAGTTGGGGTTCCCGTAGAACTCGCCGAATTTCGGGCGGATATGACGCGGCCCGGATCATCGGATGTCAATCCGAAGTCTCAGGGCCCGCTGGACAGCCGTCAGGAAATACCTGGTGGGCGGCCTATTCTGACGCACTTCGAATGCCCGCTGGATGTGACGCTGAGGTAGACCCGAGCGCCACGCCTTTCAGCGCGAAAGACCGCCTCTGACCAGCATTTCCGTTGTTTTTCCGCCGATGCTACGGCGACCCCGAGTTCCTCGCCACCTGGAACAGCGAGCATCAACCGCAGGCCCTCACGGTCGACGGCGACCCGAACCAGCTCCGCACGCTCGGCGAGATCGCCCGACTCGCCGGGCTCGCCGGAAAGACCGTCACCCAATACCGGGAATTCCTCGACGCTCACACCATCCATGAGGACCGCGGCAAGCGCCGCTTCTACCGAACTGGCGACGTCCTCGACGATCTGGAAGGTCCACCGGCCGGGCAGGACGTTGCGGCCGACTCTGGCGCTGACCGCAGACGCCGCCGGGACTGACCGCTAGGTGTGGGCTGTATCGGCGCCGCATGGGAGATCACTGCTCCGATTCGTTCGGCTGTGGGTCGGGTCCGGGCTGGGAGACGGACGGTTGTGGCGGCAATGTCAGCGGTGGCGTCGCGTGCGCATGCCGGGTGATCGCGATCGCGGCCTTGTGGATCGCCTCGATCGCAGGTGCGGCGTCTTGGATCATGGCGTCGATCCGCTCGATGAGCGGCTCGTTCCTGATGAGCCGGATGAGAGCGGTTTTGGCGATACCGAGCACCGCGAGCGCGATCGACAGGACGACAGCGACACCGTGGTACTGCGTGGGCGCGAGACTGATCAGCGCGATGATCGCGGTGGTGGTGGTGATCATCTCACCGACCCCGGTGATGATGGCGTGGTAGCAGGGGGCGATCCGGACCATTACGCACCCACTTTCGCGGCGACCCGGTCGAGCAGGGTGATCAGGGTCGCGTTCTGGGCCTGCAGGGCCGACAACGCTGTTTCGGCGCGGGCGACGCGGCCATCGAGCCATGACAGCAGTTGCCAGACCGGCATCCCCACGTTCGGGCCGTTGCTGCCGTCAGGCGCCACCAGCTGGCCCTGGGCGTTGTATTGGGTGGGGACCGTGGCGTCGAGCCAGCCGGTTGACGGCATGTTGGAAGGCATCGTGTCCTGCTCGGGTTCGGTCACCGACCATTGGCCGTAGTCGCTGACGGTGGATTCGTTGATGTCGCATCCGACGCCGTCGACGGTTGCGTAGCCCCAGCTGTTGCGTTGGATGATCTGTGCTCGCGGGTCGAGGTTGCCGCCCGACCATGCCTCGGTCTGCCAGCCCCACTGCGCGACACCGGCATCGAGGGCGCGTGACAACGGCCAATAGCCCGCGTAGATGCCGGTGTGCGCGACGCCGAGCACGGACCCGATGCCGGTGAGGTAGGCGTTGATGGCGTCCTGTTGTTGCGGCGTCGCGTCGAAATCGACCGAGAAGTAGATAGGTCGGTTCGGTGATCCGCCGCACGCGATCACTCGAGCGAGGGCGGCTTCCGCGTCGGTGACGCCCCGGGCGTAGCCGCCGAGTGCGGCGTCGGCGGTGGTTTCCCAGTTGGCGACGATGTCGATGCCGTTGGCACCCAATGCGGCGGCCTCGGCGGGCAGCAGCAGCTTGCCGGGCAGACCCGGGCCCCCGTCGGTCAGATAGCGGCAGACAAAGCTGTATCCGGCCGCGGCGATAGCGGCGGGGTCGGGGCGGCCCCCCGCGTAATCGAGACCTCTGAGCATGACCGTCCTCCAATGACGTCGGTGACGTCGGTGTAACCGCCCCACCGCCAACAGCAGGCCCCGCGGTCGATGGGCTCCCACATCGGTGAGCCCTACGGGCTTGACCGTGGGACCGGGTCATATCGGTCCTCTGCACCGTGGGGTGCCGACTCTTGTGATGGGGTGGCTACATTCAGTAACGCCCCGACACAGGTACCCGGGCAATGAATCCCCGGATCCATCTTCGGATGAACCCAGATCCGGACCGTTCGGCCTGATCTGGCGAAAGCTGGTAATCCGGCACCGGGGCCCGAACAGGCTGATGACGGGAAGCTGTTGCGAGACAACCGAATAACCGACCGGTCTTGCTTGCGCGTGCGGTGATCGAGGCGGGGCTGATGCATCGAGACCACCCACACCGACCCAGACCTGCGGCGGCCGTGGGAGATCGCGCGAGTTGCGGGTCGCCGATCACATCGCTATCGGCTTGGGTAGCCATGCGATCGCCGTGATCGTCGGGCGAACCGATCGGTGCACAACATCCTGGAGAAGCTCGGCGCGACTCAGCGCGCAGACGTAGCGGAGCCCCTCGGGGGCTGAATCCGATCCCTCCCGGACCCACCCGGCCCGCAACTGATTTGACCGATCGGTCCGGATCCGGGTTCATCCGAAGATGGATCCGGGGGTTCATTGCCGAAGTGCCTCGGCTGGAGGGTTACTGGATATAGCGGTGTCACGACAAGATCGGCATCCGCTGCAGGATAACCCTTTCACCCCCTCACCGTTTGGCGGTAGACCCATGGCACCTGTTCTCACTACTCTTACACCTTCTTTCGGCCCTGTATCGGGTTTCAACTCTGTGGTGATCACCGGCTCCGGGTTCAGCGGTGTCGGTCCGTTGACTGTGCGCTTCGGCACGACGGCAACCACATTCACCATCGACTCCAATACCCAGATCACGGCCATCGCCCCGCCTGGGACGGGCACGGTAAACGTCACCGTCACCGCAAATCTGGACGGCACGAGCAACCCGCTGCCCTACATCTATGGCCCCGGCCTTGTCTACGCCAGCGATGGCATCAACCCCGGCACGGTGTATTCGATGCCGGCAACCGGCGGCATAGCAACCCCCGTGGTGACCGGCCTGAATGCGCCCATGGGTCTGGCCCGCGTCGGTAACACCCTCTACATCGCCGAATTCGGGGCCAACAGGGTGGTGTCGGTGCCGGTAACCGGCGGCGCGGTAACCCCCCTGGTGACGACCGGTCTGTCGGGCCCTGTCGATGTCACCGTTTCCGGTAGCACCCTGTTCATCACCGACAGCGGCAACCTGAGGGTGGTGTCGGCACCGATCGGCGGCGGTAGCCCCACCTTGGTCGCCAGCGTCCCCACCGGCGCATTCGGTGTCACGGTTTAAGCCTCAGGAGGACTACTGAATTATTCGCGTGTCGTCCCCGGCCAGCCTGTGGCTGGCCGGGGACAATCGTATGATGCGGGGTGCGGGTGCGCTGAATTCGCCGGCAATCGGGGGAGGTCCAGGCACCCGGAATCCGGCGCTAGCCGAATGAAACCGCCTCCGGCCAGGCGTTTTAACGGTCGGGAAGACCGAAGTCGTGAAATCCGGCGCTAAAGTTCACGATGCTTGAGCGCGCGGTCTGACCAGCCCGGCCGGACGCTGACCCCCGCCGAGGTTCACATCTCCGCCCCTACCGGTGGTCAGCTCTCGATGGCCACGCGTGCACCGCTGCCGAGTTCGGGGATGTGTTTGTAGAGGGTGCCGCGCGAGACTCCGAGCAGCCTCGCTACCGACGACACCGTTTCCTCCGGTCGGGTGAGGATGGCGCGTGCCTGACGGATCTGTTCGGCGGTCATGGCTGGTGGCCGCCCGAGGCGTTGTCCGCGGGCGCGGGCGGCGGCCAGGCCCTCGTTGGTGCCGTCGACGATCAGTTCGCGAATGAATTCCGCCAGCGCGGCGAAGACATGGAACACCAACCGGCCGCCCGGGGTGGTGGTATCGAGGGCTTCGTGCAGGGACCGGAATCCGATGCCGCGCTTGCGAAGTCCGGCGACGATCGAGATCAGGTCCTGCAGGGAGCGGCCGAGCCGATCCAGCGACGGCACCACGAGGGTGTCGCCGGGGCGCAGGTAATCCAGGCAAGCCCACAACTCTTCGCGCTCGGCGTTCTTGCCGGACTTCTTGTCGGTGAAGATCCGCTGGCACCCGGCCGCGGTGAGCGCGGCGAGCTGGCGGTCGAGCAGCTGGCCTTTGGTCGACACTCGCCCGTAGCCGACGAGGGCACCGCCTCCGCCGATCGGATCGAGCGCGTCACCGTCGAGGGTGAGCGGTTCGGCGATATCGAGGGCGCGGGTCTGACTGGCTGCCATGCCCCGGACTGTACGAGAAAGGTCCGACAGGACTTGTTGAACACCAATCGTTTTCGACACGTTTGTTGAACACTGGTCCAGCGCGGTCGTCCTGCCGAATCTGTCGATGTTCGAAGTTGTCTGCACTGATGTTCGGAGTGCTCTGCACTGCGCATTCAGGGGCCTGCCGAACAGCGACAGTGGGCGGCAGAACCGAGTGGGCGAGGTGATTCGAGAACGCGGGCACGCCATCAGAAGGGTTAAACGCGGGTTAAACTAGTCAATTCGGGCAGTTGCGGTGCGTGCAGCCCGGCGGGCCATCGAGTCGGCAGCGCCGGACGTTTTTCTCGGCTTGGTTTGTGGTCGTTCGTGATGTCGGTCGATGTGGATACGCTGCGGGTATGGCCCTGTCGATGGAGTGCAGCGACGTCCGGTGGGCGCTGGCCGCCGCGCTCGATGTCGATCTCGACGTCGCCGACGACTACCCGATTGCGGACTATCTGTCCGAACCCGATGACGATGATCCGACGTATGACTGGCGGCCGTCGGTGATGGCGTTCGATATGAGCGGCGTCCCGGGACAAAACCGATGTCGCCTGGATCGCGTGGCCCGGCTGATTCCACACCGTCCACAACACCGCGGCGAGGTCTGCGCGCGGCCGGCAGATGTTCGATCCGCACGGGTGTGGAAGGCTCTGCCAGTCCCGGCCCGTGGCTGCGACCCGGGCCCTGCACGTGCGCGTTCTGACGTTGTACCAGCAGAGGCAGACCCCAGCCGAGATCGCGACGACCGTCGCCTGCTCGGTCGATGAGATAGAGCGGATCATCATGTTCCACCGGTGAAAACCGGCTGGTTCGGTGTGGCCGGGATCTGGTGCAGGCAGTCCAGAGTGAGATGTCAGTAGAATTCGTCACCGGATGTCAGTTCCGACTTGCCTGTTCGGGGATGCAAGGCGAAGTTCAGAGATGCGTTACAAAGAGGGCAGACTGCAGTAGCTGCAGGAAGCCAGGGATGCCCGCGACCAGTCCCTGGGATTGCGGGCATCCTGCCGTAAATGTGCTTGGCGGCGATCAGCGGCAGTGCGAAGGCTCCGAATACCAGACGTTCCACCCCGGATCAGAGGCGCCTCCCCAGATGATGCAGACACCCGGAGCGGTCACCTTCACCGGGCCAGCGTAGTTAGTGTATTCGCCCTCGTCATTGATGTTGCTGTAAATTCCGTCTACGTCTTTCGCGATGGAAGCCAACATCATGGTTTTGGTTCCGGGGTTGTTCTTCGTCGTGACTACGCAGTCGGTGGTGCCGTTGTAGAGCAGGTGGATACGTGCGCCGGGGATGTCGTGGTGATCGATTTCGTGGTAGTTGCTGCCGCATGCCTCGGCCGGGGTCGCTACCGCATTCGCCGGGCCGGCCACAGCTATTGAGCCAGCGACGACCGCCGACGCGGCGAAGGCCAGCCTGACTGCCTGGGTGAGTGTGCGCATCTACTCCACATTCGTTCTGTGCCCGCTGGTGCGGACAAAAGCTAGAAAATATGAGATAGATATCGTACGAGTCACATTCAACCGATCGCGTCGATCGCCTCCCCAGTGGTGGTTGGTTGTGGCACCCCGACAGGGGCGAGGCGCATCCATGAGCCCGTCCCGGCGCAGGCGGGCGTGTGATGTTGGGGCACATCCGAACACCCGCTCATGATCATCATGTAGTCGCGTTGTGCAGTCGATCCCGGTAGATCCGGTATGCCTTGCGGTCGGCGGCCGACGCGCTCTCACCGACTGTTTCGGCAGCAGCCAGTAGCGTCCGGTGGACGTGCGGCGGCGCGGTGACGTGCAGGCTGTAGCCCTGTCCGCGTCGTATCTCCCGGCTCTGTTGCAGAGCGCGGCGCTCGGTTTCGCCGAGGTCGGCGGTATGGCCGGTCAGGTGGCGGGCGATCTTGCCCGGGATCTCGATCCGGATCGGGCCCGGTTCGTCCATGCGGGCGGGTGCGGGTTGTTCGGGGCGGCCGGGCAGAAGGTCGGCGAGGGCGGTGCGGATCGCAACTCGGCTCACCTGGTGCCGGCGGGCCAGAGCAGCGATTGTCGCCCCTTCGCGGAATTCCTGGCGTACCTGGTCCAACGCCCCGTTCGTGGCGACCTGTGGGCGGCGTCCGGATCGGGCGCCTTGTGCCCAGGCGGCGGCCAGGCCCTCGCGGGTGAGTTCGTTTTGCAGGTCGCGCTGGAATTGGCCGACCGAGATCAGCACGTTGACCAGCATGGTGGTGGTCGCGTCGGCCGCGGCAAGATCGGTGATGCCCGATAGCGCCCCGGACAGGACCCGCAGCTTCACCCCGTGCAGCCGGCACCAGTCGCGCACGGTGAGGATGTCGGCGAGGTCGCGGCACAGCCGGTACAGCTCGGACACGGTGAGCTGGTCACCGGGGCGCGCATATCCGGCCAGCCGACGGAACCCGTCGCGTTCGAGTGCGGGGATCTTCGATGAGGTGGCCGGGTCGGCGAACAATTGCACACCGTCTGCGCCGTCGACGAGACCGGCCTCGCCGATCAGGTGGGTCTGGCGTGCGGTGCTTTGCTCGTCGGTGGACACCCGTGTGTAGACGAGTTCGGCCATCGCAGCGCCCTTTCACCTCGACCCGATTAGCTTCCATTCACCGTTCTATCTGTCGTCAAACCCTGTCGTCAATCGGGAACGGACCGCATTGGATCGATTGCGCCGTTTCCGCATGATCCGGACGGCGCGGAAGCCGCACTGACTACATGTCTTCAAAGGGTCATTTGACGACATCAACGGATCCGTTTCGGCGGTCGGGTGCGCGCTCGCGAGCCTGGACCGACAGGCCATGTCGGTCGCCGATCCACTGGGGGAGGTCGTCCAGGCGCATGCCCATCTTGCGGATCACCGCGAAGACGTCGTCGTCGCACATCGGGCACAGCCGTGTGGCGTACTCGGTCGTCGTGGGCAGGAAGTCGGTGGAGATGCCGAGGATGACGAGAAAGTCGCGTTCGCGCTCGAAGTGCTCCAGTGTCCGGACCGACAGGGTCGCCAGCGCGAGCAACTGCTGCGCGGTCGCCGGATCTACGCGGGCGCGGTCGATCGCCGCGGTCACCTCGGTGATCGCGGTCCTCCAGGCGGTCACCAGCGGTGTCGGTCTGTCGCCCTCGTACACCGGGGTGTGCGGCGGGGTCACCAGCGCCGAGGCGAACTCGCCGTCGGCGGTGATCCGCCGCGCCGCGACGAGGTCGAGCGCGACCGCCGCCGCGTGGCGCATCGCTTCCTGCGTCGGCGGGTCCATCAGTTCGTAGGGTTTCCAGGCGCTCAGCCCGCCGCGCGGCCCGCGGCCGGTGCTCTGCCAGATCAGTTCGAGGCGCGCCTTCGTACGCTGGCGGCGACCGAGCAGGCTGACCTCGTCCAGCAAGCTCCGCAACAACCGCAGCCACACGGCCACGTGGATCGGGCGGCCGGGCAGGCGAACCTGGCCGGTGGCCAGGCCCTCGTAGGTGAGACGGTCCAGCCTTGCCAGCGGTTCGGGAACCGGGATCGGTTGTAGGCGTTCGTGTTCGGGAAGAAGAAGCTTCCACCTATCGCGGTTGTCGATGAGGCGGCATCCGTGCTCGGCACACCCGGTCACCAGCGGCAGTTTCCACGCCAGCGCCTGGGGCCGCGCGGGGTCGGTGGCGCAGACTGGGCAGTGCCGCTGCCGGTATGCGGGACCCGGCATCCAGGGCCCGCGCCAGCGCCGCTCGGTCACATGGTTGCGGCCGGCCTCGCCGGGGCGCAGCAGCACCGAGTTCTGCCGCACGTAGGTGTCGAACACTTCCTGCGCTTCGAAATCGCGCACGCCGGCTTTGTCGAGCAACCACGGCGTCCACCCGCCCAACGTCATTGTCTTCAGGTGTCCGGGATCGACTCCGGTCCGCTCGACCAGCGCTTTCGCCAACGGTTCGGGGACCTCCCACCGGTCGTCCTCGATGAGGTGCGGGGATAGTTCGGGCACGAGGGCGGCGAGCAGTCGTTTGACCGGCAT